>CALSAU010000197.1:0-5102 GCA_943372985.1 Polaromonas sp. YR568
CTGATGGAGGCACCCGGTCTGGTCGCGGCCATCTTTCTGGCGCGCTGGTAGGCAAACTGCTGGGGCTGAGTGTGGGCGGCATTGCGCTGCTGGCTACGCTGGCCGCAAGTGCCAGCTACATCGCAGCACCGACTGCCATGCGCATTGCAGTGCCAGAGGCCAATGCGGCTCTGTCGATTACCGCCGCGCTGGCCATCACCTTCCCGTTCAATCTGCTGGTGGGCATTCCGCTGTACCTGATGCTCGCCAAGGCCGTGGCCTGATACCGTTGCCTGTGCCCGGCTGGTGCTTCGCCTTTGCCTAACTGGCGCTGCGCCGCTGCCGCAGGGCTTCGTACAGGCAGACACCGCTGGCCACCGACACATTGAGGCTTTCCACCGCGCCCTGCATCGGAATGCTCACCAGCTCGTCGCAGGTCTTGCGGGTCAGCTGGCGCATGCCCTCGCCTTCCGCGCCCAGCACCAGCGCCACCGGGCCTTTCAGGTCCACGTCGTAAATGGTTTTCTCGGCATCGTCGCTGGTGCCGATGCACCAGATGTTGCGCTCTTTCAATTCACCCAGCGTGCGCGCCAGGTTGGTGACCATGAAGTACGGCATGGTCTCGGCCGCGCCGCTGGCCACCTTGGCCACGGTGGCGTTGATGCCGGCGGCATGGTCCTTGGGCGCAATCACGGCGTGGGCGCCCGCACCATCGGCCACGCGCAGACAGGCACCCAGGTTGTGCGGATCGGTCACGCCATCGAGCACCAGCAGCAGCGGACTGGCGACGCCCGCCTCTTCCAGTTGTTCCAGCAATTCGTCCAGCGATTTCACCTGCGCCAGCGCATCGACTCGCGCCACCACGCCCTGATGACCATGGCTACCGCACATCTTGGCCAGACGCAGGCCGTCGGACTCGATCAGGCGCACACCCGCCTCGCGGGCCCGGTCGGTGAACTGACGCATGCGGGCATCGCGCCGTGAGGCATCGAAAAATACCTCCAGAACAGACTGGGGGGCTGTCTTGATGCGAACACCGACCGCGTGAAAACCGAAAAGCACTTTGGGAGAGGAAGCCATCGCCTGATTATCCCTGCACGGCCCGGGCTGCCGCCCCAGACCGAAACCCTTCAGGTGGCCGCAAGCATTCCACCCACCGCCCGCTTCGAACAAGTAACAAAATGTATTACATTCGGGGCATTCTCCACGGATCGATGGCCGACGCATTGCGGGCAGCAGCACACCCAGCACTCATGACGCACTCCTACGACAAGACGCAGACCTTGCCAGTCGCCACCGGCGGGCGGGTTCGCGTGGCCGATGCTGCAGCCGGCTTCGCGCGGCCAAAGTCCGATGCGCTGCGGCCCGGACACCCGGTGGGGGACTGGCGGATTGAACAGGTGCTGGGGCTGGGCCATGCCGACATCCTTTATCTGGCACAGGATGCTGTGCTGGGGCAAACCGTGCTGCTGCAGGAGTTCTTCCCGGCGGCCTATTCATCACGCCAGGCCGACGGCTCGGTGTTGATCCGCAGCCCGGACGACCTGGTGCCTTTCGAAGAAGGCCTCAAGCAGATCACGGCAGAGGCGGAAAAGCTGGCCGCCTTGCAGCAGGACAGCATCACCCGCACGCTACGCCAGGAGCGGCGCCACGGCAGTGTCTATGTCGCGGTCCAGCATGAGGACGGCGATGCGCTGGACCGCTGGCGGTTGCGGCAACCGCCGCTGGACCGCCCGACCCTGCTGAAAACAGTCTGGCCGGTGCTGGAAGCGTTGGCCGCCCTCCACTCGGCTGACTTGCTGCATCAGGGCATTGCCCCCGAAACCATCCGGATTCGGGCAGGTGGCTCACCGTGCCTTGTCACGCTGCCCTCGTCGCATCGCGGTGCTTGTGGCCCCTCGTCCGGCTTCACCGCACCAGAGCAATGCGGCTCGGACCAGGCCACAGGCCCGTGGACGGACATCTACGGACTGGGCGCACTGATGTACTGGCTGGCCACGGGCAATGAGCCGACCGATGCGGCCGCCAGACTGCAGGGTGACGTGCTGCCTCGCGCGGTTCAGGCCGGCAACCGACTGATCTACGGCGAGCCCCTTCTGCGAGCCATTGACCAGTGCCTGGACCTTGACACCAGCCGCCGGCCACAGAATGTGGGCGAACTGCTGCAGGCCCTGGAAGCGACGGACCTGAGCCGCACCCAGAGCATGTCGGCGCTGCAGCCGTCTGCGAATGCGTCAACCCCACAGGCCGCCACACAAGAGCTGTCACGCGGCGCCCCGGGCGACAAGAGTCGCTACCGGTCTGTACTGGGTACTTTGCTGGCACTCGGCATCGTGACTGACGGCAAGACCGACGCTGGCCGGCAGGTGGCACTGCAAGCGCTGTTGCAGGACTGTGCCGATGCCTGCACGCAGACCCTGAAAAACTCGTCGCACCTGCGCATGAACACGCCTGACGGCATGATCATGTGCTTTGTCGAAGACCCGGAAGACGCACTGGAGTCCGCGCTGCGCCTGCGCGAACTGCTGCAGCGCGGCGGTCATGCACTGGCACTTCGCATCGGCCTGCATCTGGGGCCGATCCGCCTTCAGACAGGCGATGACGGCAAGACCCTGGTGCTGGGTGATGGCGCCAATGTGGCCCAGCGCATCACGGACTTTGCGCGCCCGAACCAGATCGTCATGACGCGCGCGCTGCACGACCTGATTGGCAGCCTGTCTGACAACGCCCAGGGCTTGTTCCGTGAGCTGGGTGTGCACATGGACAAACACCTGCGGTCGCACCACATTTACGAGGTGCTGGACCCCCGCCACCGGCCGGCGGCCGCGCCTGTCACTATGACGGGCTTTGAACGCACGGCATCCTTCGCGGCGCTGGCATCGCTCACGCCAGAAGTGGTTGCAACGATAGAGGCAGAGCTCACCGCAGCCATCGGGCCGCTGGCCAGTGCCTTGGTCAAAAAGGCGCTGTTGCGCAGCTGGACGGCAGACGGCCTGCGCGAAGTGCTGTCGGCCGCCATTCCGGATGCGCTGGCGAAACAGAAATTTGCCAGGGCGCGCCGGACCGCCGCGCTTTGATCAGGCCGATTCGGCCCGGATCTGCCCTGCCTCGATGGTGATGCGACGCTCGCAGCGCGCTGCGATGGCACGGTCGTGCGTGACCAGAACCAGCGTGGTGCCCAGTTCCCGGTTGAGATCGAACATCAGCGACATCACGGTTTCGCCGGTAGCGAAGTCCAGGCTGCCAGTGGGCTCGTCGGCCAGAAGCACAGCCGGCTGGACCACAAAGGCACGCGCCAGCGCCACCCGCTGCTGCTCACCGCCAGACAGCACCTTGGGGTAATGACCCAGGCGCTCGCCCAGCCCGACCCGACCCAGCATTTCGGTGGCCTGCGCGCGGGCGTTGCGGGTGCCAGACAGCTCCAGCGGCAGCATCACGTTTTCCAGCGCCGTGAGGTTGCCCATCAGCTGAAAGCTCTGGAACACAAAACCCACCTGCTGCGCCCGCAGCGCGGCGCGATCGTCCTCGCTGAGCGCGAAAAGATCCTGCCCTGCCAGGCGCACCGTGCCCTGTGTCGGCGTATCCAGCCCGGCGATGATGGACAGCAGCGTGCTCTTGCCCGAACCGGAAGCACCGACAATGGCGGCTGTTTCCTTCGGTGCCAGCGAAAAATGGATATCGCGCAGAATGGTCAATGCGCCAGTCGAGTCGGTAACCGACTTGAAAACGTGCTCAACGGAAATAATTGAAGAGGCAGGCGCGCTTGCATCGGCTGCAAGGGGCGCGCTGGGGGCAGAAATTGCAGGGTCAAACATGCCAGCCTTCTGAAAAACGTGAACGGTACCAAATGGACGCAGGAACCAGACCAATAGATATGACAGATTCTGACTTTAACAAGCCCTTGTCGGCAGGCGATGTCCCGCACGCAAAGTCCGGCGTGGCCCGAAGGGCACTGTGGCGGTCTGGCGTGGTGTTGGCGATGCTGGCCAGCCTTGCCATTGGCGCCCGGGCGCAGGGTCTGGCGCAGGCGGCAGCAGGCCCGACTGCACCAGGCACGGTCCTGATTGTGGGTGACTCGCTCAGCGCGGAGTACGGGCTGCGCCGTGGCACTGGCTGGGTCCAGCTGCTCGAAAAGCAACTCGCCGAAACCAAAACCCGTGCGAAGGTGGTCAACGCCAGCATCAGCGGCGACACCACCTCGGGAGGTCGCTCCCGCCTGCCGGCCCTGTTGTCGCAGCACAAACCGTCGGTGGTGGTGATCGAACTCGGCGGCAATGACGCGCTGCGCGGCCTGCCGCTTGACATGACGGAGCAAAACCTGAGCGCGATGACACAAGCCGCGAAAAAAGCTGGCGCCAAGGTGCTGCTGGTCGGCATGCAGGTGCCGCCCAACTACGGCAGCGCCTACACCAGCGCTTTTGCAGGTCTCTTTGCCAAAATCGCTCGCGCGGAGAAAGTTTCCGTGGTGCCGTTTTTCCTCAAGGGCATTGCCGACGTCGATGATTCGGCTGCGAACTTTCAGGCCGACCGCATTCACCCCAACGAAAAGTCGCAGGCCCGGATGCTGGCCAATGTGTGGCCAGAACTGAAAAAGCTGATCAAGTGAGCCTGGACCGGATTTCCGCAGAAGAGGCCCTCGGCCAGCTGCACAGTTTCTCTGCCGTTATCGACGCGCGCAGCGAGGGCGAATACGCCGAAGACCACCTGCCCGGCGCTGTGAACTGGCCCAGCCTGCATGACGACGAGCGAAAAATTGTGGGCACGCAGTACAAGCAGATCAGCGCCTTCGAAGCCAAAAAGCTCGGGGCGGCACTGGTTGCCCAGAACATCGCCACGCACATCCAGCGCGAAGTGCTCGACAAACCGCGCGAATGGCAACCACTGGTGTACTGCTGGCGCGGCGGCAAGCGCAGCGGCTCGCTGGCGCTCATCCTTGACCAGATCGGCTTCAAGGTCACGCTGATTGACGGCGGATACAAGGCGTTTCGGGCGGCGCTAGTGGCTGACCTGCCAACCCTGGCCAGCCGCTTTCAATACCGCGTGATCTGCGGCACCACCGGCTCGGGCAAAACCCGCCTGCTGCAGGCGCTGCGGGCCGAGGGCGCACAAGTGCTGGATCTGGA
>CALSAU010000198.1:0-5070 GCA_943372985.1 Polaromonas sp. YR568
CAGTCGCTGAAGCCCAGAAAGTTCTGAAAGGCCGAGCCCGGCGCCAGCAGCAAATGCAAGGCAGCGGCAAAGCGGCCTGAATTGGCCACCAGATCCCAGTAGCGTGCAAAGCGCTGGATGCGCTGCATCGTCGCGAAATCCACAGTCGAGTTCTGCAGGATGGTGTACGGCGTCTGCGGGTCATAGACCATCGCGAACTCGCTGGTGTGCCGCGCAATCGGCGTGCCACGCAGGCGCTTCAAAATACCGAACTGGATCTCGTGCGGCGCCAGCGCATGCAGGCGGTCAAAGCCCTCGGCAAAGCTCGCCAGCGTTTCACCGGGCAAGCCGAAGATCAGGTCGGCATGCACATGGGCCTGGCTTTCGCTCACCAGCCAGCGCAGGTTGTCGGCGGTCTTGACGTTGTCCTGCCGCCGCGAGATGCGCTGCTGCACCTCGGGGTTGAAGCTCTGGATGCCGACTTCAAACTGCAGCGAGCCGGCGGGGAACTGTGCGATCAGCGCCTTGAGCCGGTCCGGCAGGCTGTCGGGCACCACCTCGAAATGCACAAACAGTTCTGGGGGCGCACCGGTGCGCTCGCCACCTGCCTGCAGTTTGCCCAAGAAAAACTGCAGGATGCGCACCGAAAAATCGACCTTCAAATTGAAGGTACGGTCCACAAACTTGAAGTTGCGTGCACCGCGCTCATAAAGCAGCGCCATCTCGGCCATGAAGCGGTCCAGCTCAAAGGCCCAGGCGGTCTTGTCGAGCGCGCTCAGGCAGAACTCGCACTTGAAGGGGCAGCCGCGCGAGGCTTCCACGTACAGCAGGCGCCGGGCGAGGTCTTCATCGGTGTACTCGCGGTACGGAAGGGCCAGCGCCTCCAGCGGAGGCTGCTCGCCGGCAATCACCTTCATCAGCGGCTGCGGGCCCCCACCTGGCAATTTAAGCAGAGCGCGACAGAGTTTGGGAAAGCTCACATCGCCCCAGCCGGTGATCACATGGTCGGCCAGGCGGCAGATGTCCTGCTCCTGGGTTTCGTGGCTAACTTCGGGGCCGCCCAGCACCAGCTTGATGTCGGGTCGCAATGCCTTGAGCAGGCGCACCACCTGCGTGGTTTCGACCACGTTCCAGATGTAGACGCCAAGGCCAATGACTTCCGGCGACAGCGCCAGCAGCTCTTCAACAATCTGCGCCGGGCGCTGCTGGATCACGAATTCGCGCAGCGTGGTCTGCGCGCGCAGGCCCGGTCCGCCATGCAGGTCCATGTTCGCCGCCAGACAACGCAGCCCGAGGGAGGCGTGAATGTATTTGGCATTCAGGGTGGCAAGGACAATGCGGGACATGGCCCCATTATCGGAGCAGGGTGTAATAAAGTGGCGGCACGGGCGACCCATTAGCGCAGGCAAGGGAGTGAAGGGTTACTTACACGCCGTTGTTGACCACCCGTCCGCCGTGCCACCCCTCGCTCTGCTCTGGAACTAATGCCCTTCTCACCCGCTCACACCCAGATGTTTTTCAAGCGCCCCCTGTTTGCCGTCCTTCTCACCTGTGCTGCCGCACTGGCCGGTGGCTCCGCCATTGCACAAAGCACCGCCCCCCTGAATCTGTTTGGCAAGGGCAGCGCGCCGGTCAGCGCCGTGGTGACCACCGACCAGGTGAAGGCCGAGCTGCTGGCCTGGGCACCGGAAGGCGTGACGCCGGGCAAGCCGGTGTGGGTGGGCCTGCAGCTCATCCACAAGCCGCAGTGGCACACCTACTGGAAGAATTCCGGCGATTCAGGCCTGCCCACGCAGCTGGAATGGACACTGCCGGCCGGCATCACAGCGGGCGACATCGCCTGGCCCACGCCGAAGAAGATTCCGCTCGGCACGCTGGCCAACTACGGTTACGAAGACACCGTGCTGCTGCCGGTTCCGCTCACGGTGGCGCCCGGTTTTTCCGGCAACCAGCTGGATCTGAAGCTCAAGGCGGCGTGGCTGGTCTGCCTCAAGGAGTGCATTCCGCAGGAAGGCGAGTTCGCGCTCAGCCTGCCCGTCAAGGGCTCGACCGCAAGCAATGGCGGGCTGTTTCAGGCCACCTTTGATGCCACGCCGAAATCTCTGACCACGGGCGCCAGCCTGATTGAGGTGAAAGGCCAGACCCTGCAGGTCTCGCTGGCAGGCCTGCCTGCGGCGGCACAGGGCAAATCACTGGAAATCTTTCCCGAGACCAATGGCGTGATCGAGCCCGCTGGCGCCTGGCAGCAGGCCTGGAAGGGCGCGGTGTGGACGGCGCAGTTGCCGCTGTCGCCGCAGCGCAGCGAAAGCCCTTCGAATATGCCGCTGGTGGTGGTGGCCGACAAGGCCGCCTGGCGTCTGGAAGTGCCGGTGCAGGGCACCTGGCCAGCCGCCGCGCCAGTGGCCACGGTATCGCCCGCGCTGGAGCAGGCGCTGCGTGCCAACGCCGCGGCCGGCGCGACGCCGGTGCAGTCGAACTCGCCCCCGCTGGGCTTGCTGGCGGCGCTGCTGGGCGCACTGGTGGGCGGCATGATCCTGAACCTGATGCCCTGCGTGTTCCCGGTTCTGGCGCTCAAGGTGGTGAGCTTTGTGCACGTGAAGGACCAGCGCGCACGCGTCGCCAACGGCCTGGCCTACACCGTCGGCGTGGTGGCGTCGTTTCTGGCGCTGGGCGCGCTGCTGCTGGGTCTGCGCGCGGCGGGTGAGCAGTTCGGCTGGGGCTTTCAGCTGCAAAGCCCTGCGGTGGTCGCGGCGCTGGCCGCGCTCTTCACACTGATCGGTCTGAACCTCGCCGGGGTGTTTGAATTTGGCAACCTGCTGCCGCAGCGTCTGGCGGGTTTGCAGTCGCGCAACCCCACCACAAATTCCTTCCTGTCTGGTGTGCTGGCCACGGCCGTCGCCTCGCCCTGCACCGCGCCTTTCATGGGGGCTTCGCTGGGCTACGCGGTGGGCCTGCCCGCCACGCAGGCACTGATGGTATTTGGCGCCATCGGCGTGGGCATGGCCCTGCCCTATCTGGTGGCCAGTGCCGTGCCCGCCGTGGCCCGGCTGCTGCCACGGCCTGGCGCGTGGATGGTCACCTTCAAGCAACTGATGGCCTTCCCGATGTTTGCCACCGTGGTGTGGCTGGTCTGGGTGCTGGGCCAGCAAAGCGGCATCAATGGCGCCGGCGCACTGCTGGCCCTGCTGGTGGTGATGTCGCTGGCGATCTGGGCCTTCAGCCTGCGCGGCACAGCCCGCACGCTGCTGGCCACGCTGTCGGTAGCGGCGCTGGCGTTTTCGCTGTGGTCCCTCGGCCCCTACGTCACACAGGAGCTGGAGAGCAGCTCCACCAGTGCACGGCAGCCCGGCGAGCGCTGGCAAACCTGGGAACCCGGCCGCGTGGACCAGCTCACCGCCGAAGGGAAAAGCGTGTTTGTGGACTTCACCGCCGCGTGGTGCGTGACCTGCCAATACAACAAGAGCACCACCTTGTCAGACCCCGCCGTGCTGGCCGACATGGACGCCAAGAACGTGACCCTGCTGCGTGCCGACTGGACGCGGCGCGACCCGGCGGTGACGGCGGCGCTGTCGCAGCTGGGCCGCAACGGCGTACCGGTGTATGTGCTTTACAAGTCGGGCCGTGCACCGGTGGTGTTGTCGGAAGTGCTGTCGGTGGATGACGTACGTGCCGAGCTGGCCAAGCTCTGACGGCGCCGCCTGACCTGGTTCTTTTCAAGCAGTCTGTTTTCTTTGTCCCCAGTTGAGTCAACCCGGAGATTCATTCATGAACACATCGAACGTCAACGCGAACACCAACCCAAACATCAACCGTCGCCATTTCTCTGCTGCACTGGCGCTGTCCCCGCTGGCCGGCTTGACGGCCGCACAGGCGCAAAACGCCACGGCCGTCGTCGGTCAGGTCGCACCTGATTTTTCTGCCACCGACACCGCCGGTAAAGTCCACCGCCTCAGCGATTTCAAGGGCAAATTGGTGGTCCTCGAATGGACCAACCCCGGTTGCCCGTTTGTGCGCAAGCACTACAGCGGCAACATGCAGGGGCTGCAGAAGGAATTCACCGCCAAGGGCGTGGTCTGGCTGGCCATCAACTCGACCGGCACGAACAGCGGCGACTACATGGCATCGGCCAAGCTGGGCGCCTGGGTGCGCGAGATGCAGGCCCAGCCCACCGCCATGCTGATGGACGAGCCGGGCAAGATCGGCCAGCGTTACGCCGCCAAGACCACGCCGCACATGTACATCATCAACCCCCAAGGCCAGCTGATCTATGCCGGTGCCATCGACAGCATTCCCTCGGCGCGGGTCGACGACATCAAGACCGCCACCAACTATGTCCGCCAGAGTCTGAACGAAGCGCTGGCAGGCAAGCCGATCAGCATGGCCAGCACCCGACCCTACGGCTGCACCGTGAAATACAGCGATCAGGCATGAGCACGCTGCCGGCGGCGCAGCGCATTGCCCACATCCTGCAGCACTGCCGCACCATCGCGGTCGTGGGTTTGTCCAGCAAGCCCGATCGCGCCAGTTTTGACGTGTCCCGCTACATGCAGGCCAGCGGCTACCGCATCATTCCGGTCAACCCGAACGAATCTGAAGTGCTGGGCGAGAAGGCCTACGCCAGCCTGAGCGACGCGGCCGCACATGAACGCATCGACCTGGTGAACTGCTTTCGCAACAGCGAGGACATTCCGCCCATCGTCGACGAAGCGATTGCCATCGGCGCGCAGGCAGTGTGGATGCAGCTGGGTGTGGCGCATGCCGAAGCGGCCGCCAAAGCCGAGGCCGCCGGGCTGAAGGTGGTACAGGACCACTGCCTGAAAATTGACCACCGCGTGATGCGCTCACAAGGCCTGATCTGAAAAGACCTGACCTGACGGGTTGATCACCAGGGGCCACGCCCCACGGGAAAGCCATGCTTGCGCGGCCTGCGCAGGCCGCTGAAAATGCGGCATGCCCCTGCGCCCGAGACCGACGGTAGCCCCTTCCCCCGCCCTCCCTGAAGTCCACCGGCGCCGCGCATGGCACCAGCGGCTTCTGATCGCCACCTTCTGCGCGCTGCTCGCCGCCTGCGCCGGCCCGGCACCCACACCC
>CALSAU010000199.1:0-5070 GCA_943372985.1 Polaromonas sp. YR568
GATGGCCAGGGTGCCGACGTTGGCGTAGCCCAGCGTGTAACCGTCGGGCGCGGAGCGGACGATCTCCTGCATGCCGATGTTGCCGCTGGCCCCGGCCTTGTTGTCGACCACAAAGGCCTGGCCCAGCGGCTTGGTGAGTTCACTGGTGAGGATGCGGCAGATGACATCTGGCGAACCGCCGGCGGCGGAGGGAACGATCAGGCGGATCGGGCGGTCGGGCCAGGCGGCGCGCGCCAGGGTGGGCGCGGCGACCATCGCGACAGCGCTCATTTGCAGGACATGCCGGCGGGTCAGTGCACCAGGTTTCATGGTTCAGCCTTTCAGCGGGAGTGGGGTGGGTGGGTTGAGGCGGGGCGGGGCGGTTTGGGGCGATGCAGTGGGGCGGATGATGCGTGGACAAAGCCGTGGCGACAAACGACAATTCCTGCGTGAGCCATGCGCTTTTCTCATGGCTGAACCTTTACCACCCACTTCCAGCCATGCTGCGCGCACCGTCCACCATGTCTCTGCTGTGTTTCGAAGCCAGCGCACGCCTGCGCTCCTTCACCAGCGGTGGCAAGGAGCTGCACCTCACCCAGGGCGCCGTGAGCCGGCAGGTGATGGCGCTGGAGGAGCGACTGGGGGTACGCCTGTTTGTGCGCGGGCGCGACACGCTCACACTGACGGATGCGGGCCGTGCCTACCTAGACGAAGTGGGCCCGCTGCTGCAGCGGCTGGAGCTGGCCACCGCCAATGTCATGGCGCTCAAGGGCCGGGGCGGCTCGCTGGCCTTGTCGGTCAGTGCATCGTTCGGCAGCTACTGGCTGATTCCGCGCCTGCCCGCCTTCACGCGCGCGCATGGCGAGATCACGCTGAACCTGGCCACACGGGTCGGCGCGGTGGACTTTTCCAGCACACGGGTCGATGCCTCGCTGGAGTTTGGTGAAGGCAAGCGGCCTGGCTTGCACAACGAGTTTGTGTTGCCGCTGGTGCTGTCTCCCTATGCAGCGCCCGCATGGCTGGCGGCGCATGGCAAGACCTTGTCGGCGCGCACGCCGCGCAGTGCGCTGATCCAGCACAGCACAGTGCCGGAGGGCTGGGACAGGTGGTTCAAGCTCGCCGGTATTGCAGCCGAGCCGGGCAAGGAAGGGCCGCGCTATGACCTGATGTCCATGGCGCTCAACGCGGCGGTGGCCGGGCTGGGCGTGGTGCTGTTGCCGTCCTTCATGGCTGACGACGCAGTGGCCTCCGGCAAACTCAGGAGCCTGTCGCGTCGGCGCTGGCAGTCAGCGCGCGGCTACTATCTGGTGTACCCGCAGCTGTCGGAGAACATCCAGGCTCTGCAGATCTTCCGCCGCTGGCTGCAGCAGCAGGCAGCACTCACCTCCGGTTGAACCCACCATCACCAGACACCATGCTCCAGCTCTATTTTTCTGCCAGCAGCGCGGCCATGGCGCCCCACATCCTGCTTCAGGAACTGGGCGTGCCTTTCGAAAAAGTCCTGACCGACACCTCCACCGGTGCACATCGCAGCGAGGCTTACCGCCGGATCAACCCGAATGGGCTGATTCCGGCGCTGGTCGATGGCGATCTGGTGCTGTACGAGGCGGCTGCGATCTGCCTGCACCTGTGCGACACCCATCCAAAGGCGGGCTTGGCGCCGGCAGTGGGCAGTGCCGAGCGGGCGCATTTCTACAAGTGGTTGATCTGGTTGACCAACACGCTGCAATCCACGCTGATCGTGTACTTCTACACCGAGCGCTGGATGAACGACGGCAACGCCGCAGGGGTGGCAGAACTCAAAGCCCATGCCGAGGCGCGCATCGGCCCGATGCTGGACCAGCTCGACGCCGAGATCGCGCGGCAGCAGGCAATTCACCCGCAAGCTTGGCTGTTGGGGGAGCACTACTCGGCGGTCGATATCTACGCCATGATGTTGTGCCGCTGGACGCGCAATTTCAAGTCACCGCCCGCCCGCGAGCGTCCGCACCTCGGCCCCTACCTGCAGCGCGTACTGGCGCGGCCTGCGGTCATCCGTGCCTTCGAGGCGGAATGTCTGGCGCAGCCCTGGGTTTAAGGCAAAGCAGGGAGGCCGGGCCTTCAGCGCCCGGCGCGCGACAGATAGCGCTTGCGCCAGAACACCACCAGCACCACGGTGACCAGCAGGACCATCAGGCCGAAGACCCACCAGAAGCCAGTGGCCGTGTGAATGACGGGCATGAACTCGAAGTTCATGCCGAAGAAGCCGGTGATCAGGTTGAGCGGCAGGAACACAGCCGTCAGCGCCGTGAGCGTGCGCATGGTGTCGTTGGTGCGGTTGCTCTGTGCGGAGAAATGCATCTGCACGGCGGTTTCAGCGCTTTGCTCCATGCGCCGCACGTGGTGGACCACACGTTCGATGTGCTCCAGCACATCGCGTGAACGTACCTTGAGCAGCTCGCGCTCGCGCTGCTGCGCCGGCGTCTGGCCATCGGGCCAGGTTTCCACCGAATCAATCCAGTCCTGGATGGCCGAGCGCTGGTCTTCGCAGATCTCGTCGAGCTGGTGCATGGCCAGGCGGGCGTCCATCAGGGTGCTCCAGTTATTGAAGCGGGTGGTCGGATTGAGCAGCTCGACTTGCCAGTGGTCGAGCTGGCGTGTCAGTTCCCGCCTCAGGGCCAGGTAGCCATCAACCATGTGATTGACGATGCGCAGCATCAGGTCGGCCGGGCTGGCGGGCAGCTTCACGCCGCTGGCGCGGGATTCTGCCGAGGTGCTGTTGAGCAGCTTGGCGGCGTACGCATCGCGCACTGCGCAATCGGCCGGATGAACGGTGAGCAGCACGTTGTCGAACACCGCGAACCCGACCGGGCTGGTGTCAATGCGGCGCAGCACCGGCGGACCGCTGCGCTTGACCGGTTGGTGCAACAGTTGCCCCGGCTTGGACAAGTCGGTCTCTGTCTGGCCGCTGGCCAGGCGCCGGAACACCAGCATGTCGTACTGCGAGGTGTAGTCGTAGTGCGAGGGCAGCTGGTTGTTCAGCAGGTCCAGCACATGCAGGTCAACCAGCTGGGTGCCGCACAAGCTCTGCAGTGTGGCCTGCACTTGCGCCTGTTGCACCTCGAACTCGCGGCGACCGCAGGCGATCCAGATGAAGCCCTGCTCCGGCAGCTGCGTGGGCAGGCTGTCGGTCTCCGTGATGCCCTGCGCGTTCGTGTTGATGTGGAAGATGCGCATGGCGAAGGTGTGTGCAGGGCTGGGGTGTTGCGGGAGCGGTCTTCAGCCTTGCCGCATCTTCTTCGCGGCGTCGATGGCGAAGTAGGTCAGTACACCATCGGCGCCAGCGCGCTTGAAGGCCAGCAGGCTTTCAAGCATCACGGCGTCGTGGTCCAGCCAGCCGTTCTGCGCGGCGGCCTTGAGCATCGCGTACTCGCCGCTGACCTGGTAGGCGAAGGTGGGCACCTTGAACTCGTCCTTGACGCGGCGCACCACGTCCAGATACGGCATGCCGGGCTTGACCATCACCATGTCAGCACCTTCGGCAATGTCCATCGCGACTTCGCGCAGCGCCTCGTCGGTGTTGCCCGGGTCCATCTGGTAGACCTTTTTGTCGGCCTTGCCCAGGTTGCCGGCGGAGCCGACCGCATCGCGGAACGGGCCGTAAAACGCGCTGGCGTATTTGGCGCTGTAGGCCATGATGCGGGTGTGGATCAGCTTGCGCGATTCCAGTGCCGAGCGTATGGCACCAATGCGGCCATCCATCATGTCGCTGGGCGCGACGATGTCCACGCCGGCTTCGGCTTGCGTCAGCGCCTGCTGAACCAGCATCTCAATGGTTTCGTCGTTCAGGATGTAGCCGTTCGCATCCGGCAGGCCGTCCTGTCCGTGGGTGGTGAAAGGGTCGAGCGCCACGTCGGTCATCACGCCCAGGTCGGGAAAGTTCTTCTTCAGTTCACGTACCACGCGCGGCACCAGCCCGTCGGGGTTCAACGCTTCCTTGCCGTCCACCGTCTTGAGGCTGCCGTCGATCACCGGGAACAGCGCCATCACCGGGATGCCCAGCTTCACGCATTCCTCGGCCACTGGCAGCAGCAGGTCGAGGCTGAGGCGCTCCACGCCGGGCATCGACGCAATTGCCTGGCGCTGTTGTTTGCCGTCGGTCACGAAGACCGGGTAGATCAGGTCGTGAGCGGTGAGCGAGTTTTCACGCACCAGATTGCGCGTGAAGCTGTCTCGGCGCAGGCGGCGTGGGCGGCCTGCGGGATAGGGTGCAAAGTTGGAGGCGTGGATGGTCATCGACAAATTGTGCCAAAGGTTGGAAGGAAACCCCATTATTGGGGAGTGCGCTCCTTGCAGCCTCTTTTCATGGCGTTGGTTGAACCTTTTTAATTACTCGCCCGGAATGCCCGTTGTACGGGGTAACGCGTACGAATGAGTTCAATTTGGTTCATTCTGAATTGATTGCAATGATTTCGGGGGGCTGGTTAAAATTTATATGTGCAGTTATCAATTTGATCACTGCATCCCGCTTTTCCTCCCTGAGCGGGGCCTTTGCGTGTGACAGCAAAAAGGCTTGTGAGCCCGGTTGGCCCTGTGCCATCCGGGCATTTTTTTGTCTACATTGCCCCCACGGTCGCTCACTGCGTGTAGCTCCCTGGACGTGCTCACGCCAGAGGCGTTGGTCCTTCCTCACGTCCAAACCTGCGCAGGCAGGTTTGGAGCCGCGGTCGTCAGCCCCTCAAGGGCCGCTACGCCTGCGGCCCGGCAAAGCCGGTTCTGCGGCGCCGGCTTGCAAAGACTAGCTCTGATCTGCGCGTGTTGGAACAAGCCCTGTTCTTCGGCGATTAGACTTGACAGATGCTTTGGGTTAAATCCTTCCACATCGTCTTTGTCGCCAGCTGGTTTGCGGGCCTGTTCTACCTGCCGCGCATCTTTGTGAACTTGGCGATGGTGCCACGTGACAGCGTGGCTGAACGCGAGCGCTTGCTGCTGATGGCGCGCAAGCTGCTGCGCTTCACTACCTTGCTGGCCGTGCCGGCCCTGGCCCTGGGTCTGTGGCTGTACGTCGGTTACGGAATCGGTCTGGGCCCCGGCAACGGCTGGATGCACGCC
>CALSAU010000200.1:0-4997 GCA_943372985.1 Polaromonas sp. YR568
CCACCAACCAGATCCTCGCCGCCAAGGACATCGACTCGCCGGTGGAGCAGGCCTCGCTCACCAAGCTGATGACCGAGTACCTGGTGTTCGACGCCCTCCGGGCCAAAAAGATTGATCTCAAGCAGACCTTCCCGGTCAGCGAGCGTGCCTGGAAGATGCCCGGCTCGCGCATGTTCATCGACCCCAAAATGCAGGTGCCGGTGGAAGATCTGATCAAGGGCATGGTGGTGCAGTCGGGCAACGACGCGACGATGGCGCTGGCTGAGGGCGTGGGCGGCACGGCCGAGAACTTCGTCAAGCTGATGAACGAGCAGGCCAAGGCGCTGGGCATGGCCTCGACCGCCTACAAGAACCCGGAGGGTCTCACCGAGCCGGGCCACACCACCACCGCGCGCGACCTGGCGACGCTGTCGGTGCGCCTGATGCAGGACTTTCCCGAGTACGTGGGTTACGCGGCCATCAAGAAATACCGCTACCCCGGCACGCCCGCTGCAAATGACACCAACCGCAACACGCTGCTGTTCCGCGATCCCAGTGTCGACGGCCTGAAAACCGGCCATACCGACGCGGCTGGCTATTGCCTGATTGCCACGGCCAAACGCGATTTCCCCAATCTCGGCCCGGCCGGCGCCCCCGGCGGTCGTCGATTGCTGTCCATCGTGCTGGGTGCGGCCAGCGACAACGCCCGGGCGACCGAGTCGCAGAAGCTGCTCAACTGGGGTTACACGGCGTTCGAAGCGGTCAAGCTGTTCGACGGCGGCCAGGCGGTGGTCAGCCCCTCGGTCTGGAAAGGCAAGTCGGCCACCGTCAACCTCGGCCGGCCGCAGGCCATCGTCGTGGCTTTGCCAGCCGGCAGCGCTGCCAAGGTCAAGACCCAGGTGGCGCGCCCCGATCCGCTGGTGGCGCCATTCATCAAGGGCCAGGCGGTGGGCACGCTCAAGGTGCTGGTGGGCGACAACCCGACGCCGGTAGCTGAAGTGCCTTTGGTCGCCCTGGAGGCTGTCGAGCAGGCCGGCATTCTGGGTCGCGCTTGGGATGCGATCCGCCTCTGGATCAAGTGATCCGGAGAGTGGGCGCTGACTTATAGGTCAAATACCCGGCAAGGGACGCCCAAACGGCCTGTTGCTTGAGCCTTTTGCCTATCCGGTTTATACTAGAAGGCTTTTCCGCGCACGTCGCGGGAAATATTTGTGTCCGCGCATCAACCGCGGTGATCAGTTTCCAGACGTTTAGGGACGTTTTTAATGCCAACCATCAATCAGTTAGTCCGTCAGGGGCGCGAGGTCGAAAAGATCAAGTCCAAGAGCCCTGCGATGGAGAATTCTCCGCAGCGCCGCGGTGTGTGCACCCGTGTGTACACCACGACCCCCAAGAAGCCCAACTCCGCTCTGCGTAAAGTCGCCAAAGTGCGCTTGACCAACGGATTTGAAATCATTTCCTACATCGGCGGCGAAGGCCACAACCTGCAGGAACACAGCGTGGTGCTGGTTCGCGGCGGTCGTGTTAAGGACTTGCCCGGTGTGCGTTACCACATCGTGCGTGGCTCGCTCGACCTGCAAGGCGTGAAAGACCGCAAGCAGTCGCGTTCCAAGTACGGTGCGAAGCGCCCGAAAAAGGCGTAATAGAAGGCTTAATTGTCTTCACCGGCCCGGCCCTTGTGGTCCGAGCCAGAAGAAGTTGTCATGACTTTTTCAAAACAAGGTGTTTCACTCGCTCTGGCAGGTGATTGAAACGAAGTGACCCAAGTGCAAATGGTTTGCACCGGTCGAGTAAGTGAGGGTTTTGATAACCCTCGCGGCATGGCCCCCAAGGCGATGCCAACTGAAGCAAAGAGGTGAAAAAATGCCACGTCGTCGCGAAGTCCCTAAACGTGAAATTCTTCCTGATCCGAAATTTGGCGATGTTGATCTCGCCAAGTTCATGAACGTGATCATGCAAGGCGGCAAGAAGGCCGTCGCCGAGCGCATCATTTATGGCGCGCTCGACTTCATCGAGAAAAAGAACCCTGGCAAAGACCCGCTCGAGGCTTTCCACATGGCCATCGGCAACATCAAGCCCATGGTCGAGGTGAAGTCCCGTCGCGTCGGCGGTGCCAACTACCAGGTGCCGGTCGAGGTTCGCCCTGTCCGTCGCATGGCTCTGGCCATGCGCTGGCTGAAAGAAGCCGCCAAGAAGCGCGGCGAGAAGTCGATGTCCCTGCGTCTGGCCAATGAGCTGATGGAAGCGACCGAAGGTCGTGGCGGCGCCATGAAAAAGCGTGACGAAGTTCACCGCATGGCCGAAGCCAACAAGGCGTTCAGCCACTTCCGCTTCTGATTGGTCCGGGTTGCCGCTTTTTTGGGCAACCCTGCTGCGCTGAGTGGAGGATGGCCGGGCGGTTGTCCGGGTGCCGGTCACCTTGACAACCACGGGTTCGGTCCCACGTTCTGGCGTCAGTATGCGCTCCCGTACCACGGGCCATCCTGCCGGCAGACACGCAGCGAAAACGAGGAAGGCCCTACCGGGCGGTTCTTCAACGAGTCTTTGTTCGCAACCCCGAACTGAAAGTAATTTATGTCCCGCGCTACCCCCATTCAAAACTACCGCAACATCGGTATCTCCGCGCACATTGATGCCGGCAAGACCACGACCACCGAGCGGATCCTTTTCTACACCGGCGTGAACCACAAGATTGGTGAAGTGCACGACGGCGCCGCCACCATGGACTGGATGGAGCAGGAGCAGGAGCGTGGCATCACGATCACTTCCGCTGCCACCACCTGCTTCTGGCGCGGCATGGACACGTCCCTGCCCGAGCACCGCATCAACATCATTGACACCCCCGGCCACGTGGACTTCACCATCGAGGTGGAGCGTTCCATGCGCGTGCTGGACGGTGCCTGCATGGTGTACTGCGCTGTGGGCGGCGTGCAGCCCCAGTCCGAGACCGTGTGGCGTCAGGCCAACAAGTACAAAGTGCCCCGTCTGGCCTTCGTCAACAAGATGGACCGCACTGGTGCGAACTTCTTCAAGGTCGTGGAGCAGATGAAACTGCGCCTGAAGGCCAACCCCGTGCCGATGGTGATCCCCATTGGTGCCGAAGAAAACTTCACCGGCGTAGTCGACCTGATCAAGATGAAAGCCATCATCTGGGACGAGGCCTCGCAGGGCATGAAGTTCGACTACCGTGAAATCCCCGCCGAGCTGGTTGAGCTGGCCAAAGAATGGCGCGAGAAGATGGTCGAAGCCGCGGCTGAGGCGTCTGAAGAGTTCATGAACAAGTACCTTGAAGAAGGTGACTTGACTGAAGATGAAATCAAGCTGGGCATCCGCACGCGGACCATCGCCAGCGAGATCCAGCCGATGTACTGCGGTTCGGCCTTCAAGAACAAGGGTGTGCAGCGCATGCTGGACGCCGTGATCGAGTTCATGCCGTCGCCGATCGACATTCCACCCGTCAAGGGCACGGACGAAGCCGAGGCGCCTGTCACCCGCAAGGCGGATGACGAAGAGAAATTCTCTGCCCTGGCATTCAAGCTGATGACTGACCCGTTCGTGGGCCAGCTGACGTTCGTGCGCGTTTATTCCGGCGTGCTGAAGAAGGGTGACAGCGTTTACAACCCGATCCGCGGCAAGAAAGAGCGTATCGGCCGTATCGTTCAGATGCACGCCAACAACCGCGAAGAGGTCAGCGAGATCCGCGCCGGTGACATCGCCGCTTGTGTGGGCCTGAAAGACGTGACCACTGGCGAGACGCTGTGTGATCCGGATGCCGTGGTGCTGCTCGAGCGCATGGTGTTCCCTGAGCCGGTGATTCGCCAGGCCGTGGAACCCAAGACCAAGGCTGACCAGGAAAAGATGGGCATCGCCCTGTCGCGCCTGGCCAACGAAGACCCTTCGTTCCGCGTCAACACCGACGAAGAATCCGGCCAGACCATCATTGGCGGCATGGGCGAATTGCACCTCGAGATCATCGTGGACCGCATGAAGCGCGAATTCGGCGTGGAAGCCAACGTCGGCAAGCCGCAGGTGGCTTACCGCGAAACCATCCGCAAGACGGTGGAAGACGCTGAAGGCAAGTTTGTGCGTCAGTCCGGCGGTAAGGGCCAGTACGGCCACGTCGTGCTGAAGATCGAACCCAACGAAGCCGGCAAGGGCATCGAGTTCGTCGACGCCATCAAGGGCGGCGTGGTTCCCCGTGAATACATCCCTGCAGTGGAAAAAGGCATCAACGAAGCGGTGACCTCAGGCGTGCTCGCCGGTTACCCGGTGGTGGACGTCAAGGTCACGCTGCACTTCGGTTCGTACCACGACGTGGACTCGAACGAACTGGCGTTCAAGATGGCTGCCATTTTCGGCTTCAAGGAAGGCTGCAAGAAAGCCGGTCCGGTGATTCTGGAGCCGATGATGGCTGTGGAAGTCGAGACGCCTGAAGACTACGCCGGTAACGTGATGGGCGATCTGTCCTCACGCCGCGGCATGGTGCAGGGCATGGAAGACATGGTCGGCGGTGGCAAGGCCATCAAGGCCGAAGTGCCGCTGTCCGAGATGTTCGGTTACTCGACCACGCTGCGTTCGATGTCGCAAGGCCGTGCAACGTACTCGATGGAGTTCAAGCACTACGCCGAGGCACCGCGCAATGTGTCCGAAGCCATCATGGCGGCTCGGGCAAAGTAAAGGTACACCCCCGAGGCGGCTCTGCCGCCTCCCCCTCAAGGGGGCGACATCTGCGGCCCGGCAAAGCCGGTTCCGCGATGTCACTTGAATGATTCTTGTCTTCGGCGCCACGTTTGTGGTTGGCCCGCTGCCCGTGGCGAGGCCTCAGCTGGAGACGTTAAACAGACACGGGCATGTTCTTTGGAGAAAAGAAAATGGCAAAAGGCAAATTTGAGCGGACCAAACCGCACGTCAACGTCGGCACGATTGGCCACGTGGACCACGGCAAGACCACGCTGACGGCGGCGATCACCACGGTGCTGGCAGCCAAGTTCGGCGGCGAAGCCAAGGGTTACGACCAG
>CALSAU010000201.1:0-4988 GCA_943372985.1 Polaromonas sp. YR568
GTCATGGCGATGCGGTGTAAGTCGGGGAATCTGTCGGTTCGTTTCAGTTCGCATGGCAGGCGGGTGCCTCAGGGAATCAAATCTCGTCGGCGTGTTTGCGGCCTTCCATGGCCTTGATGATGGTGGCACGGTCCAGCGTCGGGCTGAGCAGCTCGGCAAATTTGTAGACGAAATTGCGCAGGTAAGCGCTGCGCTTGAACGCGACGCGTGCCACGTTCAACCCAAACAGCGGGCCGGCGGCAATCGCCACCAGATCGCTGTTGGTACCGTCGTCCCTGAGTGCCATCTCGGCCACAATGCCCACGCCCAGACCCAGCCGCACGTAGGTCTTGATAACGTCGGAGTCGATGGCTTCCAGCGCAATGCGCGGGTGCAGGCGCTTGGCGGCAAATGCCAGATCAATCTTGGTCCGTCCGGTGAAGGACGGGTGGTAGGTGATGAGCGGCTCCTGGGCCAGGTCTTCCAGAGTGATATTCTCTTTTTTGGTCAGCGGATGCCCCGCGGGCAACACCAGCATGTGCTGCCATTCGTAGCAGGGCAGGGTGACCAGGTCTTCGTACTGGGTCAATGATTCGGTGGCGATGCCGATTTCGGCCACCTCGTCCAGCACCATGCGCGCCACCTGGTCGGGCGAGCCCTGATGCAGGCTGACATTGACCTTGGGAAAGGCTTCGCGCAGTTTCGCCACCGGCACCGGCAGCACATAGCGGGCCTGGGTGTGCGTGGTGGCGATTGAAAGGGTGCCGCTGTCCTGCGCCGAGAACTGCTCGCCGATGCGCCGCAGATTGCCCACTTCGCGCATGATGAGTTCGATGCTCTTGAGCACATGCTCGCCGGGTTCCGTGATGCGCTTGAGCCGCTTGCCGTGGCGGGCAAAGATTTCTACCCCCAGTTCCTCCTCCAGCTCGATGATGGCCTTGGACACGCCGGGCTGCGAGGTGTGGAGCGCCTTGGCGGTCTCGGTCAGGTTCAGGTTGCGCCGGACGGCCTCCTGAACAAATCGGAATTGATGGAGGTTCATATCGAATTTTGGCTAAATATTGTTTTTATTATGCCAAATATCAACTTAAGACGACTGGCTCCCGTTCGGAGTTGACCGGGTGGTCTCCGGGCATGGCGTGCGGCGCTTCAAGCCAGCGCGATACGCGCCATCAGCGCGGTGAGCTCGGGGTTCTCGCCAGCGGCGGGCAGCAGTTCGATGACCAGACCGGGATGCGCCGTGCGGAGCTCCTCGACCAGCACCGGCAAATCTTCCCGGGCATGTTTGCCCACGCCAAAAAACACCGGGAAGATCCGTATCGCCCGCACGCCCTCAGCAACCAGCTCCGAGGCGGCCTGTGGCAGGGCGGGTTCGCACAGCTCCAGGTAAGCACAGCGCACGGGGGTGCCAGGCTGCAGGCTGCGAATCTGTGTGGCCACCGCCTCAATGGGGGCGCGCCACAGTGGGTCGCGGGAACCGTGGGCGAACAGCACCACGGCGGTGGTCGATGAAGATGGCTGGGTCATGAAGTTATCGGGCAAAAGCGTGCAGAACAATGGCGAAGCGATGAGCGCTTCTTAACGTCGGAGTACGAGCCAGCCAAACGCGCCCAGCGACACCGCCATGTACATCAATCCGGGTGTGGCTGCGGCCAGCCATGGCTTCCAGTTGTTGAGGTTGCCGATGTAGCCGAACACGTTGTTGAGCAGGAAGAAGCTGATGCCGATCATCACGCCGGCAAATACATAGCCAGCAATGCCACCCGAGCGGAAATGCAGGTAGGCGAACGGCAGCGCCAGAATCACCATCACCAGGCAACTGAGTGGGTAAAACACCTTCTTCCAGAACTCGATTTCGTAGCGCTGGGCGGTCTGGCCGTTGGCGTCCAGGTGGCGCACATAGTTGAACAGGTCGATGGTGCCCATGCGCTCTGGCTTGAGCAGGGCCACTGACACCATCTCTGCCGTGATTTCTGTGGGCCAGCGGAAGTTCTGCACAGTGGCGCGCGTGACCTTGGCCGCCTGCGGTGGACTGCCAGGGCCCGCCGTGCTGGTGCCCGAGGTGACTTCAAACTCCGCGCGCAGGGCGGTCTTCATCACCCATGCATCGCTGGCTGAAAATTCCGCGACTGGCGCCTCGGTGGTGGAAACGACCTGCCCGCGGTTGTCGAACTCGAACACCTGCACGCCGCGCATTTCGTTTTCGGGCGACAGCTCCTTCACATTCACCACATAGGTGTTGTAGGCCTGCTTTTCCTTCAGCCAGGCGCCGGTTTGTCCGACGGTGATCTTGCCCTGGTAGCGGGCCTTGAGCAGCTGCGCTGCGCGCTCGCTGGGCGGTGCGATGTAGTCGCCCACGGCGAAGCTGAAGACCACGCAGACGGCGCCCAGTGTCAGCAGCAGCTTGAGCGCCCGCCACGGCCCGAGGCCACTGGTGCGAAGGATGGTGTACTCCGAGCTTTGCGCCAGCCGCGCCATCACAAAAATGGTGCCGATCAGGACCGAAATCGGCATCAGTTCATACAGATGATTGGGCACCAGCAGCGTGACGTACAGCAGGGCATGCCGGATCTCATAGATGTCGCTGCCGCCCACACCGTTGTTCTTGCCGAGGTACTGCAGCTCATCGACCAGATCGAAAAAGAAGAACAGCGCGAGAAAACCCAGGGCGACGAGCGCGATGGCGGAAGCGACTTCGCCGTAAATCAGGCGGCGTATGGTTTTCATGCGGTCTGCTCCTTGCCAGTTGCGACCGCTCGGGGCCGCAGACGCAGCACCCAGTTGTAGTGGCGCTTGGCCAGCCAGGCCATGCCCAGCAGGAACACACCGCCGTGCAGCAACAGGAGGAAATTACCAAAGCCGATCAGCCCGACAAAAATCCAGCTCTGGCCGAGGTTGACCAAGTTGTTGTAAACGATGAAGGTCAGCAGCACGAAAAACAGGTTGCCGCTACGTCCACCGCGCGGGTTCACGCTGGCCAGCGCTGCTGCGAGGATGACGAAGTTCACGGCGGCAATGCCCAGGCCCAGCCGCCAGGCCAATTCGCTCAGATTGGCCCGGGTGGGTGACTTGATCAGATCGCGGGTGGAGAGCAACTTGGACTCGGGGATGGGCGCACCCAGCGCAACGGAATCGCCGGTGCGCGTGCCGTACTGCTCAAAATCGCTGACCTTGAGCGCCGACTCACCCACCACGTTCTCCAGACGCTGGCCGTTCTGCAGGATCAGGAACTGCCCGCCGTCGCGAATTTCAATGCTGCCCGATTTGGCGGTGGTGATGGAGCTCTTGCCCTTTTCCGTCGCAGCGATGAACACGTTGTTGCTGGCGCGATCGCCTGCCAGGTCGCGATCGACAAAAAACACCCGGTTGCCGCTGGAGGATTCCTGGAACTGCCCTGGTGCAATGCGGTCGAGGTCACCGCGCTGCTCGTAGCGGGTCTGCATGTCCTTGGTCTGCTGGTTGGTCCAGGGCCAGACAAACAGCGCGGTCAGGCTGATGACCAACAGCATCGGCCATGAAAAGCGGAACAGCGGACGCAGAAACCCGCCCAGCCCCTGGCCGCTGGTGAACCAGACCACCATTTCACTGTCGCGGTACATGCGCGACAGCGTGCTCACCATGGCAATGAACAGGGACAGGGTGAGGATGGTGGGCAGGCGGCCCAAGGCGGAATAGGCCATGAACAGCATCACGTCCTGCGGGCTGATGTAGCCGCGGGAGGCCTGACCGAGCGTGCGGATCAGCACAATGGTCATCACGATGGTGACCAGCACCACCAGTGTGGCGCCGAAAGTGCGAGCCAGCTCTTTGCGGATCGAGGATTGGAATAACATTGACCGGGTCGTCGTCTTGGAATTGCTTTATCGTTGTTGTTCGTGCTGCAGAAGGCGACTGTTATTTGTCATCGCCTGCTTGCCTGTTTGTTTGCTTCCACTAAAGAATAAAGCCAGAACCTGAATTATGGACTTTGAACTCAAAACACTGACCCCCGCACGCCTTTGCGCCGAAAAAACCGACGCCCTTGTGGTGCTGGTCGGCCAGACCCCCGCCTCTGACAGCGACGCGCTCTCCAGCCTCATCGCCCAGGCGCTGAAGGCGCGGGACTTCGAAGCCAAGCCCGGCAAACTGCTGGCCGCCTACCGACCAGCCGGACTGGCGGCAACCCGTGTGGTGCTCGCCGGCATCGGCGATGGCAGCCCGAAAAACATCCGTTCGGCAATCACCGCCGCCATGGGTGGTTTCAAGGGGGGCAATGTCCAGCACGTGACCGTGTGCCTGGCCAACGCGTCACTCCCAACACCCGCACTGGCCCGCGCCGTGGTGCTGGCCGGCAGCGACGCCGCCTACAGCTACACCACCACCCGTTCCAAACCCGGACCGGCCATGCCTGTGCGCATGACGCTGGTGGCCGACAGCGCCGCAGCGGCCAGGGCGCTGCAGCAGGGAATGGACACCGGTGTCGCCCTGGCCAAGGGCATCGAGCTGGCCAAGGAATGGGCCAACCGCCCGGCCAACCACGCCACGCCAGTGTTGCTGGCCGGTGCAGCCAAGGCGCTGGGCAAGCTCAAGGGCATCAAGGTCGACGTGCTGGGCCCCAAGGAGGTCGAAAAGCTCGGCATGGGCTCCTTCATGGCCGTCGCGCAGGGCACGGCGCAGCCGCTGCGATTCATTGTGTTGCACTACCAGGGAGCTGCGAAGACAGCAGCGCCAGTGGTGCTGGTGGGCAAAGGCATCACGTTTGACACCGGTGGCATCTCGATCAAACCGGCTGCCGAGATGGACGAGATGAAGTTCGACATGTGCGGTGCCGCCAGTGTGCTGGGCACCTTCCGCGCGCTCGCGGAGCTGCAACCAGCGCTGAATGTAATTGGCCTGATCCCTGCCTGCGAGAACATGCCGGGCGGCCGCGCCGTCAAGCCGGGTGACGTGGTGACCAGCATGAGCGGGCAAACCATTGAAATTCTCAACACCGATGCCGAAGGGCGATTGGTGCTGTGTGACGCACTGAC
>CALSAU010000202.1:0-4984 GCA_943372985.1 Polaromonas sp. YR568
GCCAAAGTCACTGCGACTGAGCGTTAACAACTGCCGCCAGCGCGCCATGTCCAGCAGGGCCAACGCGACCAGCACCAGCAGCGCCGACAGCGCCGCCATCGGAATGCGAGCCAGCAGCGACGCACTCACGGCCACCAAAGCCAACAGCAGCAAGGCCGAAAACACCGAAGCCAGCGGCGTGCGCGCACCGGCTTCGAGATTCGGCATGGAGCGGTTCATCGAGCCACAGGACACATAGCAGGAGAAGAACCCACCAACCATGTTGGACAGGCCCTGCCCGCGGAACTCGCGGTTGGCATCGATGCGTTGCCCCGAGCGCAGCGCCACGGTCTTGGCAATCGAGATCGCCTGGCCCAGCGCGACGATGGTCAGCGCAAAGGCCAGCCCGACCAGCTCGGGCACCTGCGACCACGCGATGCTCGGCACCTGGAAGTGCGGCCAGGGCGGCGGGATTTCGCCCACCAGGCGCAAGGGCACTGTCGGCGCGGCGTTGCCGGGCATCAGCATCTGGCCCAAGCCCTGGTCCCACAGCCAGACCAGTACCGTCGCGGTGAACAGGCCGATCAGCATGTAAGGCCAGTGCCTGCGCACGCGCCGTAGCACCAGCGCCACCGCCAGCGTGATGCCGCCCACCACCAGGGCGGCGGGCTGCGCCGTCAGCGCCTGCGTCGCTACATGCCGCAGCACCGCGCCCGCGCCGTGCCCCTCTGGTTTGCCCAGCCCCAGCAGATCCGGCAGCGCATGCACCGCGATCAGCAGCGCGGCGCCGGAGGTGAAGCCGAACAGCACCGCCGGGGAAATGAAATTGGCCAGCATGCCCAGCCGAAGCGCGCCGATCAGCCACTGCATGATGCCGACCATCACGGTCACGGCCAGCGCCAGCTGGATGTATTGCGGGCTGAAGGCGATCGCCAGCGGCGACAGCATCGCAAACAGGGCCAGTGAATTGGCGTTGGTCGGGCCCGACATCACATGCCAGCTCGAACCGAACAGCGCCGCGATGATGCAGGGAATCACTGCTGTGTACAACCCGTACTGCGGCGGCAGGCCAGCCAGGGTGGCAAATGCAATGCCCTGCGGCAGCACCAGCACCGCGCCCAGCAGGCCGGCCATCGCATCGGCCCGCAAGGTGGCTGGCGACACGCGCCGCACCCAGTCACCCAACACGCGCTCCAGCCAGGAAGCCGGCACAGCAGAGGGGGCAGCGTCAGGCGGGGTGGTCATCCCTCAAAGCATAACGCGCGGCCACGCGGAACCCACCTGCCGGCGCTCGGCATCACACCCATCCGGACAGGCGCAGCACCAGCCCGGCCAGCGCGCAGGCGACGATCACGGAAATCACGCCACGCTTGAAGCGCAGCAAGGCCACCGCCGCCGCGAAGGTGATGCCCAGCGCAAAGAAATCGATGCGCGCCAACCAGCCCTGCGACACGTCGGGGCGAATCGCAATGTGCGCCAGAAAGAACAGCGCGAGACTGGCGATCACGCCCACCACTGCGGCAGTGATGGCCGTCAGGGGCGCCGTGAAATGCAGCTTGCCGTGGGTCGACTCGACCATGGGCCCGCCGGCCAGAATGAAAAGAAAGGACGGCAAAAAGGTGAACCAGGTCACCACGGTGGCTGCCAGTGCCGCGCCGGCAAAGAGCAGATCCGGGCCCAGCACCTCCTTGGTCCAGCCGCCGACAAAACCCACAAAGGCAACCACCATGATCAGCGGCCCGGGCGTGGTCTCGCCCAGCGCCAGGCCGTCCATCATCTGCAATCCGGTCAGCCACTGGAAGTGCTCCACCGCCCCCTGGTACACATAAGGCAGCACCGCATAGGCGCCGCCAAAGGTGAGCAGTGCCGCCTTGGTGAAAAACCAGCCCATCTGCGTGAGCGTGCTGTC
This sequence comes from Polaromonas sp. YR568, assembly GCA_943372985.1. Taxonomy (GTDB): domain Bacteria; phylum Pseudomonadota; class Gammaproteobacteria; order Burkholderiales; family Burkholderiaceae_C; genus Polaromonas. The sequence goes on from CALSAU010000202.1 coordinate 1,889, forward strand.
CCAGCCCTGCCAGGCGCAGAGCACGCCGATGGGCAGCAGCCACAGCACCGCACCCACGCCCACCACGGTAGCCAGCCGCGAGGGCTTGAAGCGCGCGTGCGCCGGTGTCGGTGTGTCGTCATCGATCAATGCCGGGCCGTAGTCTTTCTGTGCGGCTCCATGGCCGCCGCCACTGGAGAACTGATCGGGTGCGAAACGCGAACCCCACCAGCCGGTCAGGGCCGCCAGACCGACGATCAGCGGGAAGGGCAGTTTCAGCGCGTAGATGGCAACAAAACTGGTCACCGCAATCGCCCACAGCAGCGGCGCCTGTGATGGCTTCTTCAGGGACCGCGAGCCGATGCGGTGCACCGCCTGCAGCACAATCGCCGCCACCGCCGGCTTGATGCCGTAGAACAGCCCCGCCACCAGGGGCACATCACCGAACGCGATGTAGATCCAGCTCAACCCAATCAGGATGAACAGCGAGGGCAGCACAAACAGCACACCCGCCACAATGCCGCCCCAGGTGCGGTGCATCAGCCAGCCGATGTAGGTGGCCAGCTGCTGCGCCTCCGGCCCGGGCAGCAGCATGCAGTAATTGAGCGCATGCAGAAAGCGGCGCTCGCTGATCCAGCGCCGCTGCTCGACCAGCTCACGGTGCATGATGGCAATCTGCCCGGCTGGACCGCCAAAGCTGATGAAGCCCAGCTTGAGCCAGAACCTGAAGGCCTCTGCAAAACTCACCGGGGTCATTGCGCCGCTCCTGTCATGGTGTGCACTTTCCAGTTGTGGGTTTCATCGCGCGCACTGCGGCACCATTCATACAGCGCGTCATAGACCGGCATGGCCGCTTCGAGCATGGCATGGTCGTCATCCGCGTGCAGGCGGGAAAGCCCCAGTGACACGGCAAGCAGCCCGGCCGACTGCGGCGCCAGCTCGGGACGGGCGGTGTCGGCCCCCCGCACGATGGTGGCCAGCACCTCCAGCGCCGGCTCCTGCAGGTCGAAGGCGCGTAGCAAGGCGTCAAAGCTGCAACGTTCCCACTCATGGGTGATCGGTGCATCCGGAATGTCGTAGGCCACCGCACCCAGCCTGTCGGCCTCCCTGAACACCTCGGCTGTGGGGACATAGAAAAACTCGGCGCGGGAATCAATGAAGCGGCGGATCAGCCACGGGCAGGCGATGCGGTCGATCTTAGGCCGCTCCCGGGTGATCCAGCGCGAGGGGTGCTCGCCGGGCACACCCCAGTCCGGTCGCTTCTGCACAGTCAGCGGTGCGTGGGCACGCCACCGCGCGATGTCTTGCGGCGTGTCAACGCCGTCTTCCCCGCCTTCCATGCCGCCAGCCAGCCGGTAAGCATTCCAGCCAGCTGCGCGAAGCTCGGCCACCGCGTCGGCGCTGACGTTGTGGCCGTAAACGCAGTACACCACCACTTCGCGCGCTGCTTCAGAGGCAGCCAGCGCAGCAACATCCTCCGGGCGGCAGCGCCGGGCACCGGCCAGCATGCGCGGGCTGCCGAGGAATTTGGCGTCGCGGCGCACATCAAGCAGCAGGGGCGCGTCGGCGCGGCCCATGCGGGCGGCGAATTGCCGGGGGGAAATCGAGGGAACAGAATGGGTAGAGGTGTCCACGGAATACTCCAATGAGTTGCCAGCGCTTGGACGGGACACCGTCTATCTGTGAAGATTCGGGAGGCTGAAATCCCGATGCCTGAATGGTAGCACCCGCGCGCACCCGCTTCCAGCGGGCACGACAGCTGGCTGCAAGGAACCGGCCATCACCCGCGTTCGAACTTGAACACCGCGCGACTGGCACGCGCGTTGGGCCAGAAGCGCACCTCACGGCCGTCCTGCAGGCCGAACTGGTCGAGGATGCGCAGCCGGTTTTTCAGCGCCAGCGCCTCGAAGTCCTGCAGCGTGCCGACGCGGATGTTGGGCGTGTCGTACCACTGGTAAGGAAGCACCTTGGTGACCGGCATGCGGCCGCGCAGCACCGCCAGGCGGTTGGGCCAGTGCCCGAAGTTGGGAAAAGCAACCACGCCGATGCGGCCGACGCGGGCAGTCTCGCGCAGCATCACTTCGGCGTTGCGAAGGTGCTGCAGCGTGTCGATCTGCAGCACCACATCGAACGAACTGTCGCCGAACATGGCCAGGCCCTCGTCAAGGTTGAGCTGGATCACGTTCACGCCGCGCGCCACGCAGGCCTGCACGTTGGTGTCGTCCAGTTCCACGCCATAGCCCGAGCAGCCGCGCTCGCGGATCAGATGGTCGAGCAGCTCACCGGTGCCGCAGCCAAGATCCAGCACGCGGGCGCCCTGTGGCACCAGTCGGGCAATCGACAGCATGTCGGCCGGCGGAAGGGCGCTGGAAACAATGCGGGCGTTCATGCGGCCACCTCGCCTTGAATCTTGCTGTCGACTTTGCTGTCGAAGTAGGACCGCACCACGCCGAGGTAGCGTTCGTCCTCCAGCAAAAAGGCATCATGCCCGTGCGGCGCGTCGATCTCGGCGTAGCTCACGTCGCGCTGGTTGTCGAGCAGCGCCTTGACGATCTCGCGGCTGCGCGCCGGCGCAAAGCGCCAGTCGGTGGTGAAGCTGACCAGCAGAAATTTCGCCGTCACATGCGCCAGCGCCTTCGTCAGGCTGCCGCCATGCGCCCGGGCCGGGTCGAAGTAGTCCAGCGCGCGCGTGATCAGCAAATAGGTGTTGGCGTCGAAGTACTCGCTGAACTTGTCGCCCTGGTAGCGAAGGTAACTTTCGATTTCAAACTCGATGTCTTGTGTGGTGTATTTATAGGGGGCGCTGGCGTTCACGGTTTCTGCCACCGCCTGGCGAAGCTGACGACCAAATTTCTCGTTCATCACGTCATCACTCAAATAAGTGATGTGACCAATCATGCGGGCGATGCGCAGGCCGCGCTTGGGCAGCACGCCGTGGCGGTAGAAGTGGCCGCCGTGGAAATCCGGGTCGGTGACGATGGCGCGGCGGGCCACTTCGTTGAAGGCGATGTTCTCGGCGGTGAGGTTGGGCGCGCTGGCCACGACCACCGCATGCCGCACGCGGTCGGGGTACTGCAGTGTCCAGCTCAGCGCCTGCATGCCGCCCAGGCTGCCGCC
>CALSAU010000203.1:0-4978 GCA_943372985.1 Polaromonas sp. YR568
ATAGGCCTGCGCCATGGCGGGCTTGGCTGCGACAAAAGTCAGACCCAGTGCGAGGCCGAGCATGGCGGGCAGGGTGGTCAGTGAACGAATGAAACGAATGGACATGGTGTTTCCTGAAGAGTGTGTGACTGAAAGTGGGTGGCCGCTTATTCGTCCGTTTACTCGACCTTGCCGATGCGCTTGACGACATCGGCCATGCGCCTGGCATCGGCCTGCACGTATTTGTCAAAGTCAGGGCTGTCCTGGTACAGCACCGGGCTGCCGGCGCCGAGGATCACGTCCTTGACCTTGGCATCCTGTGCGGCAAATTTGGCGGCGGCGCGCAGGCGCTGGGCCACCGGCTCGGGCGTGCCCTGGGGAATGAAGAGGCCTGACCACTGGGCGTACTCGGCGTTGAAGCCGGCGTCTTTCAGGCTGCCGACTTCGGGCAGTGCGCCGAGCGGCGCGGTGCCCCAATGCGCCAGCACACGCAGCTTGCCAGCTTTCACCTGCTGCAGCACGGTGGCTGGGCCAGACGACACGGCGTCAATCTGTCCGCCGAGCAGCGCCACCACAGCCGGCCCCGCGCCGGTGAATGGAATGTGTGTGAGCTTGATGCCGGCGTTCTGCGCCAGGATTTCCATCGGCACATGCATGGTGCCGTAGTTGCCCGATGAACCGTAGTTGATGGCGCCGGGGCGCTTTTTGGCGTCTTCCACAAACTGCTGAACGGTTTTCCATGGCGAGTCGGCGCGCACGGCCAGCACGGTCGGGTCGGCGGTGAAGCGGGCAATCGGCCGCAGGTCGGGCAGCGTGAACATCGCAGGGCGGCCGAGCAGCACGTCGGCTTCGGGAATCACCGTCAGCGACGACAGGGCCATCAGGATGGTGTAGCCGTCGGGTTTGGACTTGGCCGCGGCCGCCATGCCAATGCCGCCACCGGCGCCGGCCTTGTTTTCGATCACCACCGGCTGCCCCAGATCGCGCGACATGGCTTCAGCCACCGGGCGCGCCACCAGATCGGCCAGACCGCCGGGTGGGAAGGGAACAATCATGGTGATGGGTTTGGTGGGCCAGGCCCCCTGGGCGGCGGCCAGCGTGGTGGCGCCGGCCAGCAGGCTGCCGGCAAGCAGTGAAAGCCATGAACGACGGTGCATGTGTGTCTCCGGTAGGTCTCAGTCCCGCCGTGCATGGGGTGTGCCGGCAGGTGTTGTGGGCGATGGGTCTTCGGCAAAGTGCAGGGCGCCTGAAGCCACCCGTCGCTCGCCTGAGAACATCAAAAGATAAGTACGCTTAGCGTATCTTTTTTCGGCTCACCCTGCCCTCATCGCTATCCCTAGCCCGGACGTACGTAGTTGTCGCAGGTGCCCCATCGCTACGGGCGTCGCACCAGGCATCGCAGCCAGTGATTGGTTGCGATTGGGTGGTAAAACTCACACGATCAGCGGTGCGTCCTGCATGGCCTCGGTTTGCTCTTCCAGCATGTCGACCTGGCCCTTCCAGTAGTCGCTGGAGCCGAACCACGGAAAGTTGATCGGGAAGATCGGGTCGTGCCAGCGCTGTGCCAGCCAGGCGCTGTAGTGCACCAGGCGCAGCGTGCGCAGCGGTTCGATCAGTGCCAGCTCGCGCCGGTCGAATTCGCGGAACTCCTCGTAACCGTCCACCAGCGCGCCCAGTTGCCGGGTGCACTGGCTGCGGTCACCCGACACCAGCATCCACAAGTCCTGCACCGCCGGGCCGCTGCGGGCGTCGTCGAGGTCCACAAAATGCGGGCCGGCCAGCGGCAGCCCTTCGGGCGTCCACAGAATATTGCCGGGGTGGCAGTCGCCATGCAGGCGCAGCGTGGGGATGTCGCCCGCGCTTTCAAATACCGCCTGCGCCACCTGCATGGCTTCTTCAAAGGCCTTGCGCCAGCGCGACTCCATGTCCAGCGGCAGGTAACCGCCGCCCAGCAATATCTCGCCCGAGGCGATGCCAAAGGTCTGCAGGTTGAGGGCCGGGCGGTGCACAAAGGGCTTGGCACAGCCCACGGTGTGAATGCGGGCCAGAAAGCGGCCAATCCACTCCAGCACGTCCATGTTGTCCAGTTCCGGCCGGCGGCCGCCGCGGCTGGGCGACACGCTGAAGGTGAAGCCGCCAAAGTGGTGAATCGTCGAGCCGCCCAGCGTGAGCGCGCCCACCACCGGAATCTCGGCGGCCATCAGCTCGGCGGCGAAGGCGTGCTCTTCGGTGATCTGCGCGTCGGTCCAGCGGCCCGGGCGGTAGAACTTCACCACCACCACATCACCGGCCAGATCGGCCTCGCCGACCGGGCTCTCCAGATGCGCCTGGTAGACCCGGTTCTCGTAGCTGGACAGCGCCGTCATGCGGCCATCGCCAAACAGGCCCACGCTGGCCAGCGCGTCCAGCACCACCACCGGAGTCAGCGCCTCATAGGCATGACTGGCGTGGGCGGTCGGGCGGTCAGGGGTGGCCTGGGGGTTTTCGGTCATGGCTGATTGTCGTTGCAAGCCATGTACCGCCTCAAGCCGAGCCCCTGCTGCGCATGCGGCCATGAAAAAGCCCGCTGGCACATTGCGAACAGGCAAAGTGCAGGCGGGCTGTGGTGGCCGCGTGGCCAGCGATTACTTCAGCGTGATGGTCACGTCGATGTTGCCGCGCGTGGCGTTGGAGTAGGGGCACACCTGGTGGGCGGCGTCGATCAGGTCCTGTGCGGCGGCGCGGTCCATGCCCGGCAGCGTCACATCCAGGCGCACGGCGATGCCGTAGGCGTTGGGGATCTTGCCCAGGTCCACGCTGGCGTCGACGGACACATCGTCAGGCACAGCAATTTTCTTCATGCCGCCGACGGCTTTCATCGCGCCGATGAAGCAGGCCGAGTAACCGGCGGCAAACAACTGCTCGGGGTTGGTGCCGGTGCCGGCGGTGCCGGGCGAGCTCAGGTTGACTTCCAGCCGGCCGTCGTCGGTCTTGGATTTGCCATCGCGGCCGCCGGTGGTATGGGCGTGGGCGGTGTAAAGCACTTTTTCGAGCTTGGTCATGGTGTTTCCTTTGAAAAATACCCCGATCAGGGGTGGTTGGGATGGGTCGATGAAATCGGTGTGTGGGGCTGTATGCAGCTGTAAGGGTCAGGCCACCAGCCGCTGGCGCAGGGCCTGCACCTGCTGCGTGAGGCTGATGAGTTCGGGAACGGAACACTGCGCGGCGCTCATGATGCAGCCAGGAATCTCTGCTGCCCTCGCCTTGAGCTTGCGGCCGGCAGCGGTGAGGGTGATGTGCACACGGCGCTCGTCTTCGGCAGCGCGGATGCGCGAGATCAATCCCGCCACCTCCAGCCGCTTGAGCAGCGGGGTCAGCGTGCCGGAGTCGAGATAAAGCTTCTCGCCCAGTGCGGAAACCGTGAGGCCATCGCGCTCCCACAGCACCAGCATGGCCAGGTACTGCGGGTAAGTGAGCCCGAGGTTTTCAAGCAGCGGCTTGTAGAGCTTGGTCATGGCCAGCGAGGTCGAATACAGCGCAAAGCAGAGCTGGTTGTCCAGCTTGAGCATGGCGGAGGACTTGTCGGACGATGCGGTTTTCGATGGCATGGCTGAATTATAGCGAACAATTAAATTGTGTGCAATGTAATTGTTTCGTGAGGTTTCAGCTGCCCGCCAAGGCTCTAAACTGCGGGGGTCATGAAACAGTATCCCAAAAGCAAAGCGGCCAGCGGCAAGCCCGTTGCCAGGCCCGCTACCCAGCCTGAGCAGGTGATCGAGGAAATCCGCCCCGGCCAGTCGATCGAGCTGCTCAAGGAGCTGCACATCCTGACCCGCGACGGACGCCTGAATCAGGATACGCGGCGCAAGCTCAAGCAGGTGTATCACCTGTATCACTTCATCGAGCCCTTGCTGAACGAGGTGTTCGTGGCCGGTGCGGGCGGCGGCCACGAGCCGGACCATGTGCCGGACCATATACCGGCCCTCGCCGACCACGGGGCCGGAAAGTCTTACCTCGGTTTCATTTTGTATGACCTGTTCTTCAATGTGGCTCACCACGCCCAGGCTGGTGAAGCGGGCGTGAAAAGGGCAGGCCCTATCGGTCATATCTACGGCATCGAAACCCGCGCCGAGTTGGTGGAGAAATCGCGCGCACTGGCCGAGCGGCTGGGCTTTGCGCACATGTCCTTTCTCAACCTCACGGTGCAGGAGGCCACCACATCCAATGTGCTGCCGCCCGTGGTGGACATCGTTACCGCGCTGCATGCCTGCGACACCGCCACCGACGACGCCATCGCGTTTGGTTTGGCCAAGCACGCGCGCCACATGGTGCTGGTGCCCTGCTGTCAGGCCGAGGTGGCCAGCGTGCTGAAGAAGACCCGGGCGCTGTCACTCGCCAAAACACCGCTGGCCGAGCTGTGGCGCCACCCGCTGCACACCCGCGAGTTCGGCAGCCAGATCACCAATGTGCTGCGCTGCCTGCAGCTTGAAGCGCATGGCTACCAGGTCACCGTGACCGAGCTGGTGGGCTGGGAGCACTCGATGAAGAATGAGTTGATCCTTGCCAGCCGTCCCTCGCAGATCAACGCAGCCAAAACCCGCGCGGCGCAGCAGCGGCTGCATGAGGTGCTGGACCAGCTGGGTCTGGTGGAATTGACGAAGCGTTTCTCCGTCCCGGACATACCGCAAACCGCAGAAAAAATCGCAGAAGCCTGAACGCGCATTTCAGCGTACTTCAGCGTAGCGCGGCCACCTGCCGGATCAGCGCCATCAAGGCCGCTTCGGCCGCGGTGGGCACCCGGTCGGCCTGCAACGTCAGGCCCACCTGTTCCTCGGTACCTGCCATGTTGACGGACAGGACGCACAGCCCGCCGCTCTCGATGTCCGGCCTTGCCGCGCCCCAGGGCGATACCCACACCGCATCGCTTTGCAGCGCGTAGCCGCGCGCGATGGACACCGACAGCGTTTCAATCGTCCGCTGCGGCGCAGGCAGGCCCCGGCTCAGAAAGAAGCCATCGGCC
>CALSAU010000204.1:0-4970 GCA_943372985.1 Polaromonas sp. YR568
CGACTGGAAGGACTGGAGCGACGCGCTCAAAACGACTCCTCCACCGTCTGCGTGACGATCTGCGGTTTGACGCTCATGTCGGGCTGCACGCCCATCATGCGCAGCGTTTGCTGCACCACTTCGCTGAACACCGGTGCTGCGGCCACGCCACCGAAATAGTTGCCGTCGCTCGGCTCATCAATCATCACGCCGACCACGATGCGTGGCGCTTCAATCGGCGCCATGCCGGTGAACCAGGCGCGGTATTTGTTGCTGGCGTAACCCTTGCCCACCTGCTTGTGGGCTGTGCCTGACTTGCCGCCGACCGAGTAGCCGACGGTCTGGGCCAGCTGCCCCGTGCCGCCCGGTGCCGCTGCCATCTGCAGCATGCGGCGTATGGCCTTCGCGTTCTCGGGAGAGAACACCTGCACACCCACCGCCGGCTCGCTGCTCTTGAGCATGGTCACCGGAATGATCTGGCCATCGTGCGCAAAGGCGGTGTAGGAATGCGTCATCTGGAACAGCGACGCTGACAAGCCGTAACCGTATGCCATGGTGGCCTGCTCGACTGGCCGCCAGCTCTTCCAGGGGCGCACACGCCCCGTCACGGCGCCCGGGAACTGGATTTGCGGCTTCTGCCCATAGCCCAGCGCCATGTAGGTGTTCCACATTTCGTGGGGCGTCATCTTCTGCGCGATCTTGATGGAGCCGACGTTGCTCGATTTCTGGATCACGCCCTCCACCGTCAGCGTGCCGTAGTTGTGGGTGTCGCTGATGGTGAAGCCGCCAATGTTGAAACGGCCTGGCCCGGTTTCAACCAGGGTCTGCGGCCTGATGCGCCCAGCCTCCATCGCCATGGCCACCGTGATCGGCTTCATCGTCGAGCCGGGCTCGAATGTGTCGGTGATGGCGCGGTTGCGCAGCTGGTCCCCGGTGAGGTTCTGCCGCTTGTCAGGCACGTAGCTGGGGTAGTTGGCCAGCGCCAGCACTTCACCGGTGACGGCGTCCAGCACCACCACGCTGCCCGCCTTGGCCTTGCGCGCGGTGACTGCATCGCGCAGCTTCTGGTAGGCAAAGAACTGCACCTTGCTGTCGATGCTGAGCTGGATGTCCTTACCCTCGGTGGGCGGCACCTGCTCGCCCACGCCCTCGACCACGCGGCCGAGACGATCCTTGATCACACGGCGTGAGCCCGCGCGGCCTGCCAGATCCTTGTTGAAGGCCAGCTCAATGCCTTCCTGGCCGTTGTCTTCAACATTGGTAAAGCCGACCACGTGCGCCGAGGCCTCGCCCTCGGGGTACTTGCGCTTGTATTCCTTGCGCTGGTAAATGCCCTTGATGCCGAGTGCCTGAATCTGCTGCGCCACCGGTTCGTCGAGCTGGCGCTTGATCCAGACAAAGGTCTTGTCCTCGTCGGCCAGTTTTTTCTTCAAGTCGGCCAGCGGCATTTCCAGCAAGCGGGCCAGCTGAACCAATTGCTCTTTTGTGGCGTCGACATCCTCTGGAATAGCCCAGATGCTGGGCGCCGGCACGCTGGACGCGAGGATGAGGCCATTGCGATCCAGAATGCGGCCACGGTTGGCAGGCAGTTCCAGCGTGCGGGCAAAGCGCACTTCACCCTGCCGCTGAAAAAACTCGTTGCCAAACACCTGCACATAGGCCGCACGAGCAGCCAGCCCGACAAACGCGATGGCAATCGCGGCCACGATGAACTTGCTGCGCCACACCGGCGTTTTGCTGGCCAGCAACGGACTGGACGAATACAACACGCTGCGGCTCATGGCTTGGTGCCTCCAGCCACAGGTGCAGACCCGGCTGCAGCAGCAGGGGCCACGGTGCCCTCCTTGCGCGTCACGTACTGGGTGATCGCTGGCGTGGCGGTGCGCATCTGCAGGCGCTCCTTGGCGAGCTTTTCCACCCGCAGTGGCGTGGCCTGTGCGCGTTTTTCGACCTGCAGGCGCTCGCTGTCGGTCTCCAGCTTGCGCGCCTCGGCAGCAGCCTTTTCCAGCTCGACATACAGGCGGCGGGATTCATATTGCGTTCGCACCAGATAGAGCGAACTGGCCACCACCGCCAGCAGCAGGAGCAGGCTGAGGCGCGTCATGCCGCCACCCCGGTCCGCTCGGCCACGCGCATCACGGCGCTGCGCGAACGCGGGTTGGCGGCGACCTCTTCATCGCCGGGTTTGATGCGCCCCAGGGCCTTGAGCTGCATGGCCTGGGGGGCGGCAAACGGCGCGCGACGGTCGTACACCTCGCGCGAGTGGGCGCTAATGAACTGTTTGACGATGCGGTCTTCAAGCGAATGAAAACTGATCACCACAAGACGGCCTCCGGGTTGCAGCACTTTCAGCGCAGCGACTAGCGCCTGTTGCAGCTCTTCAAGCTCGGCGTTGATGAAAATCCGAAGAGCCTGAAATGTACGCGTTGCAGGGTCCTTGCCCGGCTCGCGGGTTTTGACCGCGCCAGCCACGACTTCGGCCAGTTCAGCGGTGCCTCGAAGAGGGCCCCGTTCCTGTCGGCGACGATCAATCGCCTTTGCAATCTGCCCAGCAAACCGTTCTTCGCCATATTCACGAATCACCTCCGCCATGGTTTCTATCGATGCGTCTTCCAGCCACTCGGCCACGCTCTGGCCACGCGTGGTGTCCATGCGCATGTCGAGGGGCCCCTCCTGCCGGAACGAGAATCCCCGTGCGGGGTTGTCGATCTGCGGCGAGCTGATGCCCAGATCCATCAGCACACCTGCCGCGCTGGCCGGTGGCAGCTGCCCCAAGTGCATGAAGCCTTCGTGGCGGATCGAAAAGCGCGGGTCGCGAATGGTCTGCGCTTCGGCAATAGCTTCCGGGTCCTTGTCGAAGGCGGTGAGCCTGCCAGCTGGCGACAGTTGCGACAGCAGCAGGCGCGAGTGGCCACCGCGGCCGAAGGTGGCGTCGATGTAGTGACCGTCCGGGTTGATGTGAAGCGCTTCGATGGCTTCGTTCAACAAGACGGTACGGTGTGTCCATGTGGCGTTCACCGTCTACTTTCAGAAGGAGAAGTCTTTGAACACATCGGGCATCTCGCCCTTCATCTGCTCGGCTTCCTGTGCGGCATAGGTGGCCGCGTCCCACAACTCGAAGTAGCTGCCCATGCCGAGCAGCACCGTGTCCTTGCTGATGCCGGCCGCAGCGCGCAGCTCTGGCGACACCAGCACGCGGCCGGTGGCGTCCATGTCCACATCCATCGCATTGCCCAGGAAGATGCGCTTCCACCACTGCGCCTGCATGGGCAGCGCGGAAATGCGCTCGCGGAACTTTTCCCACTCGTTGCGGGGGAAAATCATCAGGCAGCCGTGCGGGTGCTTGGTGATGGTGAGCTGGCTGGAGGCGGTCGCGCTCAGGACATCACGATGCCGGGTCGGCACAGACAGCCGCCCCTTGGTATCGAGAGTGAGAGATGACGCCCCTTGAAACACCGTTAGCAACCTTTGAAAAACACTTTTCACCACTAAATTGCACTTTTTCCCACTTTATCAGGAAAGCCCTTGCAAACAAGTGGTTTGAAACAATATTTTTCAATGAAATCAAGGACTTAGACGCGAATTTCGATGCGTCTCGACGTTAAAAAGTGTTCTAAATGAAGCACTTAGAAGAGGCAGTGAAAGTAGAGCTTTAAGCCATGGCGTTGCAGCACAGACGAACAGGTCCGTCACAAGGCTCGTCAAGCAGGGACTGCGGCATCTGGCCCGTCTGGCGCCCGCAGACGATCAGAGCGGGCAGAAAGCGGGAGCAGTGGCGGGGAAAGTCGGAAGAAAGACAGGCAACGGCGTTGCCCATACTGCCCGGCTGAGCGGGCTCAGTCCGCGCGGATGAGCACCCGCGCGTGCTCGGTGATGCCGATCACGTTAAAGAAAGACGCCACCAGGCGGTTCACATCGGAAAAATGCACGGTGCGGTGCTCGGACTGCCGCGCCGACACCCAGTTCAGCAGCGAGCCTGCCGCCGAGAAGTCCACGCGGATGAGCTTGGCGCAGGAAACCACCATCATGTCGGTGCCGACAAACTTGGCCTCCAACTTGTCCAGCACTTCAATCGCATCACCCTGGATTTGCCCGGACAGTTCGACCGACAGCAGGTTGCTCATCTGGGAGCTGGCGCCTTCCATGTGGGTATCGCCGTCGAAGGCGCTCAGGCTGGACGGCATCGAGTCGCGGTACACGTCACTGATGATGGCCTTGCTGGCCACCACGCCGCCCTGTGCATCAATGGGGCGGTATTCGCAGCGGGCACTTTCCCAAGCGGGCGGGGAGACCTCGTAGGTGACGCAAAAATCAAGCGCGGCCAGCTCGAAATCATCTGCCTGATTCATCACACGCAGCATCGTGAGCCTCAGCAGCCACCAGCTCTGATCAATGTTGCGATCGCCCGACGGCGTGGCATTGTTCAGCACCTTCAGCAGCTGGTCATCACCGATGAAGCGAAGCTGCACCGGCTGCGCCGCCCAGCCGAGCACCACCTTGTGCAGCGGCTCGATGGCGGCGGCCTCCATGGTCTTGAGGTTGGACCAGTCGAGTCGCCACGGCATGGCCGCCTTGGCCATGGCCGCTTTCAGTGCGGCCACTGTCTGGATGCCGAGTACCGATGGGCACACCCAATCCGACGCCTGACCACCGGCCGCCTTGCCCACTGGCTGACTCAGCTGCTTGACCATGTCGGGCATGGAGAACCACTGCGGTGCCGAGCGGTCGAAACGCTCCACGAACTGGATTGCTGCGGTTTCAAACTTTTCCTGCTGCGCCGTGGCGCGGTACAGGTCAAACAGGGTGAGCCAGGTGTCGGGGTGCTGGGCACGCGAGCCACCTGGACCCAGAATCTCCAGCAAACCGGCTTCTGCCCCGGCGTCGTCGCCGTTGGCAAAGCGGATGGCAGCCTCTTCTACGTCCGGGTCGTGATTGACCACCTCTGCAAAATCCACAGCCGTGAGCTTGGAGTGCGAAAAGCCAGAAGTGCT
>CALSAU010000205.1:0-4937 GCA_943372985.1 Polaromonas sp. YR568
GTCCCAGACGGTGAATTCAATCATGGTGCGTCCACGTCTCTGCCGTTATCGACCGAACAGGAAGCGGGGGCCTGCCCAGTAGAGAAGTTTGCGCACCGCCACCGACAGTGCCAAGTAAATCAGCGTCGCAATGATGAAAGCTTCGAAGGCCCGGAAGTTGCGCCCCTGGATCAGGTTGGCGGCGTACGACAGTTCCTGCGTCGAGATCTGGCCGCAGACCGCCGACCCCAGCATCACGATGATGATCTGGCTGACCATGGCGGGCCAGACCTTCTTGAGCGCAGGTGGCAGCACCACGCGGGTGTAGATCTGCACACGGTTGAGTGCCAGACTCTCGGCCGCCTCAATCTGGCCGCGCGGCGTGGCTTCGACCCCGGCTCGAATGATCTCTGTGGCATAGGCTGAAAGATTGATCACCATCGCCAGTACCGAAGCCATCTCGGGTGAGAGTTTGAGGCCCGCCACGGGCAGACCGAAAAAGATGAAGAACAGTTGGACGATGAATGGCGTGTTGCGGATCAGCTCCACATACGTGCCGACCACCCAGCGCAGCCAGACCGGTCCGCTGGCGCGCGCCCACGCGAAGGCTACGCCGATGGCCATGCCCAGCACCGAAGAGATTGCCGTCAAGCCGAGCGTCCACGCGACGCCGATGGCCAGCAACGGCCATTGCGACAGCACCGCCATGAAATCAAGCTCGACACGCATGCAATTACTTCCTGTACTTCCTGTTGAGTGTGGCTGTCTGCAGGCCAGCGGCCGCAGTGGAACCGGCTTCGCCGGACCACCAGCGGCGCCCCCTGCAAGGGGGAAGGACGCTACACGCAGTGAGCGTCAACGGGGGGGACAACTTATTGCGGCAGGTTGCCAGCGGGCCGGCCCAACCACTTGATCGCGATCTTGTCGAGGTCGCCGTTTTTCTTGGCCTCTGCAATCACCTCGTTGACCTTCATGCGCAGCTTGTCTTCGCCCTTGGCGACGCCGATGAAGTTGGGGCTGTCGCTGAGCAGCAGCTTGTATTCGGTATTGAGCTGCGGGTTCTTGGCCATCATGTTGCCGGCCACCGAAGCGCCAGTGGCAATCAGCTGGACCTGGCCCGCGGTGTAGGCCGACACCGTGGTGTTGTTGTCTTCAAAGCGCTTGATGTCGGCGCCCGCCGGCGCGACCTTGGTGAGCTCCTGGTCTTCCAGCGCGGCGCGGGTCACGCTGATGGTCTTGCCGCTGAGGTCGGCAAAGGACTTGACGTTCAGGCTCTTGGGGCCAAACACCGCCTGGAAAAACGGCGAATAGGCGATGGTGAAATCGATGACTTTCTCGCGGTCCGGATTCTTGCCCAGTGTGGAGATCACCAGATCAGCCTTCTTGGTCTGCAGGTAGGCGATGCGGTTGGCGCTGGTCACGGGCACCAGTTCCACCTTAACCCCCAGTTTCTGGGCGATGTAGCCGGCCATTTCCACATCCAGCCCTTGCGGCTTGAGGTCGGTTCCCACCATGCCATAGGGCGGAAAGTCTGTCGGGATGGCAATCTTGATCTCCTTGGCCTTCATGATGTCGTCCAGCGCGGTCTGGGCGTGCGCGCCGGCGGCGCCAAGAACGGCAGTGGCTGCGAAGGCAAGGGTGATGACGGAGGCAAGGCGTTTGCTGGACTTCATAGCAGGGCTCCAAGGTAGGTTGAGGAATCATCAGGAAATGGCTCGCTTCCACGCGGGTTCCTGCGTGTGTTTCGCGGCCTGGCAGGGGAACGAGTGGGGCTGGGTTCGGTCTTGCGCAGAAGGCCTTTGGCGGCTGCGCTGTGCGATGCGCCCGCTTTGGGCGGCTGTGCCTCCAGCGGACTCAAGGCGCTGCGCAGATGCGACAGCGGGTCACCACTGCCGCTCTGCAGCCTCAATGCGGCCTGCACGCTGCCGATGTGGGCCTGCATCAACTTTTCGGCCTTGGGCAGATCACCCTTTTCAAGCGCCTGCACGATCTGCACATGCTCTTCGCAGGATTGGGCAGCGTCGTGAGAAGACTGGTAAAGCATGGCGATCAGGGTGGTGCGTGCGGTGAAGTCGCGCAGCGTGTCTGCCAGCAGGCTGTTGCCCAGGCATTCGGCCAGACACACGTGAAAATCGCCCAGCAGAAAACTGCGCAAGCCCACATCGCTGCCCTTGATCGCGGCTTTCTCACGGCTCAGGTGGTTTTTGAGCTGTTTGATGGCGGTCTTGCTGACGTCACCGGTGCAGCGGATGAGCCCCATCTCGATGACGCGGCGCGCTTCGAAGGCTTCGCGTGCCTCGTCCTGGGAGGGCTCGATGACGTACCAGCCGCGGCGACTGCTCACCGTGACGATGCCGCGTACCGCCAGCCGGGTGAGTGCCTCGCGCACGATGGTGCGACTGCAATCGAAAAGCATTGCCAGCTGTTGCTCGCCCAGTCGCGCACCCGGCTCCAGCTTCTGGGCCATGACGGCCTCAATGATGCGGTTGCTGATGTCTGAAGCGGTGGTCATGGCCCCACCGTTGCATAAGCCGTGCCAGGCTTTTGACCGGTTCAGTCAACTGGTATACAAGTTTTGTGCACTCAATTGGTGTGCGAGCGGTGACAACAGGCTTTTGATGCCACGCGATGGCTCGTCAACTGCACCACATGCGTGAGCCGGCCGACGGCCTCCTCCAGGACTTCACAAAAGCCGTTGCTGCAAGTCCTGCTGGATTCGCGCAAACACGCTGCCCCAGTCGCCAGGCCGCTCCTGGCGATACAGTCGCATGGATGCGTACCAGGGGCTGTCGTTGCGGTTGAGCAGCCAGCGCCAGTCGGGCGAGAAGGGCAGCATGACCCAGGTTGGCCGGCCCAGTGCGCCGCTCAGGTGCGCCACGCTGGTGTCGACGCTGATGACCACATCCATCAGCTCGCACAGGGCCGCGGTGTCGGTGAAGTCTTCGAGCTCGGCGCTGAATTGCCGGATACCGCTGGCCTGCAGGGCTGCCTCGTCGCTGGGGCGGATTTCCTTTTGCAGGCTGATGTATTCCACGCCCGAAGGCAAGCCGGCGAGCAGCGCAGACAGTGCCATGCTGCGGTGCGCGTCTCCCTTGTGAATCGTGCTGCCGCTCCACGCCAGGCCCACCCGGGGCTGTCGGCGCGGCCCGAGTCGGGTGGCCCACTGCGCCACTTTGCTGCTGTCGCTGCGCAGGTAGGGGCCAGGGCTGGGAATGCTCTGCAGGTCAGTGCCCACGGCCAGCGGCACGCTGAGCAGTGGGCAGTGCAGGTCGAACGCGGGAAAGCGCTCGCCCGGGCCAATCAGCTGGGCGATGCCGTCCACGCCCTGCAGCAGCCGCAGCAGGGGTTGCGGTGTTTCCAGCAGCACGCGGGCACCGCGCTCCTGCAGCACGCGGGCATAGCGGCAAAACTGGATGGCGTCGCCCAGACCCTGCTCGCGTGTCAGCAGAATCGTCTGACCCTGCAGCGACTCCTTGCCCTGCCAGAGCGGTTGTTTGAACTGGCGCTGGATTTTTTTGAACTCGGCCTGTGACCAGCGCGCTTCGTACTCGGCCCAGCCCGTTTCAAACTCGCCTTTCACCAGCAAGAGCAGAGACTTGTTCCAGCGGGTCAGGTCCCGGTCGCTCGCAGTGACGGTGGGCAGGCCGAGCGCTGTGTCGTAGCTGGCGCGTGCCGCGTCCAGCTGCAGCAGGTCCTTGAGCAGGTTGCCCCGGTTGGAGTGGGCCTTGGCGAGGTCCGGCTGCAGGCGGATGGCCGTGTCGTAGCTGGCCAGTGCGGCTTCGGGTTGCCGCATGTCCTTGAGCACGTTGCCGCGGTCGCAATGGGCGGTGGCCAGGTCCGGCTGCAAAGCGATGGCGCGGTCATGGCTGGCCAGTGCTTCCGGCAGGCGCTTGAGCTTGAGCAGCACATTGCCCCGGTTGCCGTGGGCGATGGCGAGCCCGGGTTCAAGGCGGATGGCTTCGTCGTAGCTGGCCAGCGCTGCCTCCAGCTCGTCCAGGTCCTGCAGCACATTGCCGCGGTTGAGGTGGGCGCCGGCATAGCCGGGCTGAAGGCGAAGCGCTGTGTCGTGGCAGGCCAGCGCGGCATCGAGCTGCCCCAGCTCCTTGAGCACAATGCCGCGGTTGGAATGCACCTCGTGGAAGTCGGGCCGCAGCCGGATGGCTTCGTCATAGCTCGCCAGTGCGGCCTGCAGTTGCCTGAGTTCCCGAAGGACATTGCCGCGATTCGTGTGCGCTTCCACATAGCCGGGCTGCAGGCGGATCGCCTCGTCATAGCTTGCCAGCGCCGCATCTAGTTGGGCGAGCTCACGCAAGGCATTGCCCCGGTTGCCCCAGGCATGGGCGTAATGCGGTTGCAGTCGGATGGCCTCTTCGTAGCTGGCCAGCGCCTCGCTAGGGCGACGCAGCCCCATCAGCAGATCGCCACGCCCGCAATGGGCGGCCGAATGGCGCGGCTGCAGGCGAATGGTTTCGTCATGGCTGGCCAGTGCCGCTTCCGGCTGCTGCAGGGCCATCAGCACCTGCCCACGGTTGAAATGCGCGGCCACATCGCCGGGGCGCAGGCGGATGGCGTGATCGAAGCTCGCCAGCGCTTCGGCAGGTCGCCCGAGGCCGCGCAGCACCAGACCGCGGTTGTAATGCGCCTCGGCATGGTCGGGCCGCAGGCGGAGGGCTGCGTCCTGGCTGGCCAGTGCCTCGTCCAGCCGGTTGAGCGCGCGCAGCACAATGCCGCGGTTGGCATGGGCTTCGGCGTGGTTCGGCTGCAGTTGCAGGGCCTGGTCGTGGCTGGCGAGCGCCGCTTGCCGCTGGCCCAGTTCGGTCAGCGCGATACCGCGGTGGGTGTGGAAAGAGGGGTTGCCCGGATGCAGGGCAATCGCACGGTCAATGAATGCCACGGCCTGCGCAGCCTGCCCGTTCTGGATGCAAATCACCCCCAGCAGGTGCAGGCAGTCAAAGTGG
>CALSAU010000206.1:0-4920 GCA_943372985.1 Polaromonas sp. YR568
CGGGCAGCATCGGCGTCAGCATCTTCAATGCGTAGGCGGCGTCATCAATGTAAACGATCATGTTGTCCATAAAGTTCTCCTTGGTTTTACGTGCTATGCGGACTCTCTGGCTGCGATGCGGGGGCCAACCGGCCCCCGCGGGGACTCGGTTTACTCGGTGATCAGTTTGTCGTCGCCGGTGGATTTGCTGCGGCGGGTCGCCAGCCAGCCTGCACCCAGGACGCCGACGATGGCGACCGCGTAGGTGGCCCAGCGCGCGAGCGTGTGCATGTTTTCCTCGGTGGCCAGCGAAGCCGGGCCGCCGTAGATCGGGTCAAGCAGGGCTTCGCCGACAATCATCTTGGCGGCCGTCAGGGCCAGCACGGCGGCGCCGAGGTTGATGATGATGGGGAAACGTTCGACCAGCTTGAGCACCATGGTGCTGCCGAAAACCACGATGGGCACGCTGACCAGCAGGCCGATCACCACCAGGCCGAAGTCGCCATGGGCCGCACCGGCGACACCCAGCACGTTGTCCACACCCATCAGCGCATCGGCGATCACAATGGTTTTCATCGCACCCCAGAAGGTGCTGGCGGCCGGGCCGTCATGGTGCTTTTCGCCGGTGTCGGCGAGCAGCTTGTAGGCGATCCACAGCAGGCCCAGGCCGCCGACCAGCATCAGGCCGGGGATCTTGAGCAGCCACACCACGCCTATCGTCATGACAGACCGCACGGCGATGGCGCCGACTGCACCCCAGGCGATGGCTTTTTTCTGCAGGTGCGGGGGCAGGTTTCGCGCGGCCAGGGCGATCACGATGGCGTTGTCGCCGGCCAGTACGAGGTCAATCAGGATGATGGCCAGCAGGGCTGTCCACCAGGGCGTAGAGAAAAGTTCCATGTTCCACAGACTCCAAAAATCGAGTTTCAACGTGGAAATCCGCAGTCGGATTTCCGGCTTCGTCGAAACCGGCTGGTCTGTGAGTGGATGCAGCTATTGAAGGGCCGCGAACGCCTCGATCAAACCCATGCAGGTTTCAATCGAAGGTCTGGCTCGACATGCAGTGTCCGTGCATGTCCAGCAAGCCGGAAGCGTGAGCTTCGAAATGACGACTTGCTGAAGCGATTCTGCTGTTGTGTCTGTTTTAACTTGTAATGCAGCAAAACGAGGGAGTTACTCCCCTTCGTGTGTGTATTCTAACAACGCCGTCCGGAAACCCGCAATCCCCGCACGTAGGACTTTCCCTCAAAAAAAAGCCGCCCGACCGGGCTCCGCGGGCTTCTCGGCCGATAATTGGGGCTCCCGGCAACCATCCCGCCGGCACGCCAGCCGCGCTGCTTTTCCCCACCGACATCTCTTATGCCCGGCATCCACATCACCGACATCGAAGCCGCCATCAACTACTGGCGCGAGAAAAAACCGTCGCCTGACGGCGTCACGCTGGCACCCGAACTGCGGGCCCTGGCCGAGGTGTACGCGCTGATGGTTTTCTACCATGAGGATGAAGCGGACGAGGCAGGCTTTCCGCCCAGGGCCATGGCGGCCTGGCGCGCCTGGTACGACACAACGGCCGACACGCCCTGTATCGCGATCTGCTCGACCAGCCAGGGCGACGACCTGTGCAAGGGTTGCGGCCGCACCTTCGAGGAGGTCCAGCACTGGCCCGAGATGAGCCCGGCCGCAAAACGCAGCACCTGGCGGCGCATCACCCAGGAAGACACGGCCTGGCGCTTCGGCCGTTATGCCGACCGTGCGCTGGAAAACAGGGATGAGCCGCCAACGCCCGGGGTTTGAAGCCTTTTTGGCCGCCAGCCCCTGTCCAGCAAGCACAGGCAGCTATCAATTCAGGAGTAGACTGACTGGATGCTCCGACTTGCCCGCGCTCCCAACATTGCCATCGCTGCGCTCTGGGCGGATGCCCTGCAGCAGGCCGGGTTTTCCGCCAGCGTGCAGCGTTATTTCCTCGGCAGTGTGGCCGGCGAGTTGCCGCCCGACCAGTGCCAGCCCGAAATCTGGCTGGCCCACGACCATGAAAAACCGCGCGCGGAGTTGCTGCTGCACAGCCTGCAGAACCCGCCGCAGCGGCACTGGCTGTGCACTTGCGGCGAAACGGTCGAAGGCGGTTTCGAGGAGTGCTGGGCCTGCGGCGCCAGCATGCCTGCAGCCGGCTAGATCCGTTTCGCCAGCTCGGCAGCCTTGCCGGTGTAGCTGGCCGGGGTCATGGCCAGCAAGCGGTCTTTCTCGGCCTGCGGGATGTCCAGCGAGCGGATCAGTTCGTGCAGGGCTTCGGCGGTCACGGTTTTTCCGCGCGTGACTTCCTTGAGCTTTTCGTAGGCGCCCTGCACGCCATATCGCCGCATCACGGTCTGGATCGGCTCGGCCAGCACTTCCCAGGAGCTGTCGAGGTCCTCGTCCAGCGCCTCGCTGTTGAGCTCGAGCTTGCCCAGGCCCACGCTGAGCGAGCTGTAGGCCAGCACGGCATACCCGAAGGCCACGCCCATGTTGCGCAGCACCGTGCTGTCGGTCAGGTCGCGTTGCCAGCGGCTGATCGGCAGCTTTTCGCTGAGGTGGCGCAGCAGCGCATTGGCCAGGCCGAGGTTGCCTTCGGCGTTTTCAAAATCGATCGGGTTGACCTTGTGCGGCATGGTGCTGGAGCCGATTTCACCGGCTTTCAGGCGCTGCTTGAAATAACCCACGCTGACATAGCCCCAGACGTCGCGCGCGAAGTCGATCAGGATGGTGTTGGTGCGCGCCACGGCGTCGAACAGTTCGGCCATGTAGTCGTGCGGCTCGATCTGGATGCTGTAGGGCTGGAAAGTCAGGCCCAGGCCCAGCGGCTCGGGCGACTCGATCACCCGGCGGCTCAGCGCCTCCCAGTCGAAGTCGGGCCAGGCCGACAGGTGGGCGTTGTAGTTGCCGACCGCGCCGTTCATCTTGGCCATCAGCTGCACACCGGCGATGCGCTCGCGCGCCACCGTCAGGCGCGCCACCACATTGGCGATTTCCTTGCCGACCGTGGTCGGGCTGGCGGTCTGGCCATGGGTGCGGCTGAGCATGGCCTGGTCGGCATAACGGTGCGCCATCTCGCGCAGCTGGGTGATGACCTTGTCGAGCGCCGGCAACAGCACCTGCTCGCGGCTGCTCTTGAGCTGCAGCGCATGGCTGGTGTTGTTGAT
The DNA here is from genome assembly GCA_943372985.1 of Polaromonas sp. YR568. GTDB lineage: Bacteria > Pseudomonadota > Gammaproteobacteria > Burkholderiales > Burkholderiaceae_C > Polaromonas. The sequence goes on from CALSAU010000206.1 coordinate 3,156, forward strand.
GTCCTCGCTGGTGCAGGCGAAATGCACAAACTCGCTGGCGCCTTCGAGCTCGGGTCTGGCTTCAAATTTCGACTTGATCCAGTACTCCACGGCTTTCACGTCGTGGTTGGTGGTTTTCTCGATCTCCTTGATGGCCGCCGCATCGGTGTCGGAAAAATGCTTGACCAGGCCCAGCAGGTAGGTGCGGGCGCCGGGCGTCAGCGGCTTGAATTCGGCAAAACCGGCGTCCGACAGCGCGATGAACCAGGCAATTTCAACCTGGACGCGGCGGTGCATGTAACCGAGTTCCGACATCAGCGGCCGCAAGGGCGCCAGTTTGGCGGCGTAACGTCCGTCAAGCGGGGACAGGGCGGTGATGGTGAAGCTGGTGGACGGGTTCATGCCCCAATTGTAGGCGCCGGCCTGCGCCGCCAGCAGGCGCCGTGCCGGTTTGACAGGCGGATACGCATTGGCCGGGGCTTACTCGATAGAATGCAAACGACGCCAGAATTCGGCCCCACGCTACAACACCACATCTATGAAACTCATCGGATCCCATGGCAGTCCCTATGTGCGCAAGGTGCGCATTGTGATGGCCGAAAAAAAGCTCGACTACCAGTTCGTCATTGAAGACGTCTGGGCGGCCGGCACCAGCATGTCCGAGTCCAACCCGCTGGGCAAGGTGCCCTGCCTGGTCATGGAAGGCTCCAATGGCTCGGAGGAAGCGGTGTTCGACTCACGCGTGATCGTCGAGTACCTCGACACCCTGTCGCCGGTCGGCAAGCTGATCCCGGTGCAGGGCCGCGAACGCGCCGAAGTCAAAACCTGGGAAGCGCTGGCCGACGGCCTGATGGACGCGGCCATCTTGGCGCGGCTGGAAGCCACCTGGTCCGGCCGCAACGACAAGCAGCGCAGCCAGGCCTGGATCGACCGCCAGATGAAAAAAATCAACGACACCGTGCAGGCCATGAGCACCGGCCTGGGCGACAAGCCGTTTTGCAGCGGCATCCACCTGAGCCTGTCGGACATCGCCGTCGGCTGCGCGCTCGCTTACCTGGATTTCCGGTTTGCGCAGATCGACTGGCGCACGCCCTACCCCAACCTGACCCGGCTCTACGACAAGCTGGCGCAGCGTCCCAGCTTCATGGACACCCAGCCTTCCTGAGTTTTCAAGCCAAATCACGCGCCAGCCCCCGCTGGACAAGCGTAGGCAGCTATAAAAACAGGAGCGGCGGCGTGGCTTGGCTGTTCACCCGGCGTTTGAGCCAGCGCATCAGGCTGCCCAGCAGCGGCAGCTTTTCGTAGAGCTCTTCGGCCGCGTCCCAGTAGTCGCGGTGGTAGCTGACCAGGCCAGCCTCGTTGAACTTCAGGTGGGAGCTGCCGCGCACCGTCTGCAGCAGCGCCGGGCGCTGTTTCCTGAAATAAAACTCGAAGTTCCAGGTCAGGAAACACTCACGGCCCTCCGCCACCTGGCCGGTCACGACAAAACGCGGCCGGTCCAGCGCCACGTACATGTGGCTGAAGATCTGCTGCACCTGGGCCCGTGTGTGGACCTCGTTGAACGGGTCCTTGAAGTACACGTCGCGGGTGTAGACCTCCTCCAGGCGCGCGACGCTGGCGGGCTCCAGGCCTTCAAAAAAATCCACAAAACGGCTGATGGCAGGTGTCATGGCAGTAACGGCGGGCTCAGAGGCCGGTGAATTTGCGGATCGCCGGGAAATACAGCGCATGCGGCAACACACGCAGCGTTTTCATCCAGCGGGTGAAACGTTTGGGAAAGTGGATC
>CALSAU010000207.1:0-4912 GCA_943372985.1 Polaromonas sp. YR568
AGCGAGTGCTGACCCCAACTACGCCAAGCAGACCAATGGCGAACGCGCCCAGGTCCAGCCCGGCAACAACGCGCCGATGTGGCGGCAGGTCGGTGAAGGCGTGACCGGCTTCACCAGCCTGCCCAAGAGCATGGCGCCGGAAGCCGGCAACCTGATCCAGCCCTTTGTGCAGTACCCCGGCTCGCGCCTCACCAACGCCGGTGAAGCGTGGCGCCAGGTCCGCAACAACTGGATCATTCCCTACGGCGGTTCGCTGGTGCTGATCACGCTGCTGGCCATTGCGATCTTCTACAAGACCAAGGGCACCATCATGCTGCACGGGGCCGAGACCGGCCGCAAGATCGAGCGCTTCACACCGTTCGAGCGTGCCGCACACTGGTCCAACGCGATTGCATTCTGTGCGCTGGCCATCTCTGGCCTGGTCATGGCGTTTGGCAAGTTCTTCCTGCAGCCCATCATTGGCGGCCTGCTGTTCGGTTGGCTCACCTATGTACTCAAGAACGTGCACAACTTCGCCGGCCCGCTGTTTGCAGTGTCTCTGGTGATCGTGTTTGTCACTTTCCTGAAGGACAACTGGCCACAGAAGGGTGATCTGAACTGGGTGCTCAAGGGCGGCGGGCTGATTGGTAGCGCCGAGCCCCCTTCTAACCGCTTCAACGCTGGCGAGAAAATCGTGTTCTGGGGCGGTGTGTTCTTCCTCGGACTGATCGTGGTGGCTTCCGGTTTCGTGCTTGACATGATTGTTCCAGGCATGACCTACGAGCGCTCGACGATGCAGATTGCCCATATGGTGCACGCCATCGCCACGGTGCTGATGATGTGCATGTTCCTCGGCCACATCTATCTGGGCACGCTCGGTCAGGATGGCGCCTACAAGGCCATGCGCACCGGCTATGTCGACGAGACCTGGGCCAAGGAACACCACCAGTACTGGTACGAAGACGTCAAGGCTGGCAAGGTGCCCGCCCAGCGCAGCCCGACCACACCCCCTGGCCAGACGGTTCAGGCCTGACGAACGAAACGTGAAAGAGGATGGTATGAAAAACGCCCTGAAACACCTGATTGCCCTGGGTCTGCTGGCTGGCTTTTCCGTCGGCGCCATGGCCAAGTTGCCTGCGCTGAGCGATGAAGCCAAAGCCAAGGCCGCTGAGACGGCTGCCAAGACCGCCTGGACGGGCAAGGTCGACGGCTACCTGCTGTGCAAGTCGATGGACAAGGTCGCTGCCAGCTATTACAAGTCGGCCAAAGCGGCTGGCAAGGACACCAAGCCTGCCACCGCCACACCGGCTTGTGCCGACCCCGGCCCGTTTGTTTACACAGCAGCCGCGCCGAGTGCACCCGCTGCGCCGGCGGCCAACGCCAAGCCGATTGAGGCCGCAGGCGCACACTCACCCTCTGGCACCACGGTCAGCCCGCCGAGCGGCAAGGCGCCGGATGCAGTGGTGAACCCGGCCAAAAAGTCCTGAACGGACGCCTGAGCCACCCGCTGAGAACTTTCACTTCACAGCACAAGCCGGCCTGCCAAGCGCCGGCTTTTTCTTTTTTGCTGTAGCCTCTGCACCCCAACATGTCTGCGTCATCCACCGTGTCGTCCCCGTCCGTTACCAAATCCGTCGGCTCCGTTAGCCCCGCCGGCCTCACCGGTGCGCCGGCGCTGCCGTACCTCAGCGCGGCGCATGCCCCGCTGACCTGTGAGGTGGATGCCATCAATGAATTCGGTGATCACCAGCGCATCGCCATTCCATCGGAACGTGCGCTCACGGTGTATGTCGACAAGCGCGAGCTGGTCACGCTGATGACGCTGGGCGCCCACCCCGAACTGCTGGTGCTGGGCTATCTGCACAACCAGCGCCTGGTGCGTTCTGCCGGCGATATCGAATCCATCACGGTGGACTGGGATGTGGGCGCGGCCGCCGTCAAGACACGCTACGGTATCGCCGACATCGAGGAAAAAACCGCACGCCGCGTGGTCACCACCGGTTGCGGGCAGGGCAGTGTGTTTGGCGGCCTTATGGACGAGGTGGACCAGATTGTCCTGCCCGCCGGTGCGCAGATCACGCAGAGTCAGCTTTACAGCCTGGTCAACACCATCCGGCTGAAAGAGACCACGTACAAATCGGCTGGCTCCGTGCACGCCTGTGCGCTGTTCTCATGCCTGGCGCCCGAGCCGGAGATGCTGCTGTTTGTTGAAGACGTGGGCCGCCACAATGCTATCGATACTATCGCTGGCTGGCTCTCCATGAACATCATCCGCAATCAGAGCCCATGGGACGGCCTGGTGTTCTACACCACCGGTCGCCTCACCAGTGAAATGGTCATCAAGTCGGCGCAGATGGGTGTGCCCATCGTGATCTCGCGCAGCGGCATCACCCAGATGGGTCACCAGATTGCGCAAACCGTCGGGCTGTGCGCCATCGGCCGGGCGACGAACAAGCGCTTTGTCTGTTACGCCAACCCACAGCGCCTGCAGCTGCAACCCGGTCTGGTGTCCCGGCCGGAGACCGCAACCGAGGCCAAGACTGACTGAGACTATCAAATCCCGTGTTGACAGGCGGTTAACCCGGATGCGCTAAGGTAGCGCCATGGCACCCCTATTCCTCCGGCTTGGCTGGAAAACCATGCTGCGCGATTTGCGTGCGGGCGAGCTGCGCCTGCTGATCGTGGCGGTGACGCTTGCCGTGGCCGCACTCACGGCGGTAGGTTTCTTCGCAGACCGCATCAAAGGCGGCCTGCAGCGCGATGCGCGGCAGCTGCTGGGCGGCGACGCAGTGGTGCGCAGCGATGGCCCCACACCGCAAGCCTTCATTGAGAAGGCCCGCGCCCTGGGCTTGCAAACCGCATCGACTGTGACGTTTCCCACCATGGGGCGGGCACGCGATGAAGACGGCGGAGCCAGCAAGCTGGTGGCCTTCAAGGCTGTGCCCGAAGGTTATCCGCTGCGCGGCAAGCTGAAGATTGCCGACACCCTGGAAGGCGCCACCGCTGCCGCGAAGGACACCCGCGACATCCCTGCCCTGGGCACCGCGTGGGTCGACCCGGCGCTGCTCGACGGTCTGGGCCTGAAGATCGGCCAGCCCTTGCTGATGGGCGACTCCACCTTCACCGTCACGCGCGTCATCGTGCAGGAGCCCGATCGTGGTGCCGGCTTCATCAGCTTTTCGCCCCGGGTGATGATCAACCAGGCCGACGTGGCCGCGACCGGGCTGATCCAGCCCGCCAGCCGCACCAACTACCGCTTTGCGGTGGCCGGCGACGAGAAAGCCGTCAGCGCCTACGTCCAATGGGCGACCGACCTGATCAAGGCGCCCGAGGCAGAGACAGGCAAGGCGCGCCTGGGCGGCGTCCGGCTGGAGTCGCTCGAAAGCGGCAGCCCTGAAATGAGCCGCACGCTGGACCGGGCCGAGAAATTCCTCAACCTCGTGGCGCTGCTGGCCGCCTTGCTCAGCGCAGTGGCCGTGGCCATCGTGGCGCGGGGTTTTGCTGCCAAGCACCTCGACGATTGCGCCATGCTGCGGGTGCTGGGCCAGCCCCAGCGCACCATCGCGCTCGCCTACACCTTCGAGTTTGTGGTGGCAGGATTGATTGCCAGCGCCTTGGGCGTGGCGTTGGGTTTTGCCGTGCACCACGCCTTTGTGCTGCTGCTCTCCGGCCTGGTCGAGACTGTTCTGCCCAGCGCTACGTTCTGGCCGGTGCTGTTCGGCATGGGCATGGGCCTCACGCTGCTGCTGTCTTTCGGGCTACCGCCCGTTCTGCAGCTGGCGCAGGTGCCGCCGCTGCGTGTGATTCGCCGCGATGTGGGCAATCTCCGGCCGGCATCGATGGCGGTGCTGGGCGTCGGTATGCTGGGTTTTGCAGCACTGCTGGTGGCTGCCAGCAACGACCTGAAACTGGGCCTGATTGCCGTGGGCGGATTCGCCGGCGCGGCGCTGGTGTTTGCTGCGGCCAGTTTCGCTGCTGTGAAGCTGCTGCGCGCCAGTGTGAATGAGAGCACCGCGCCGAGGTGGCTGGTGCTGGCCACGCGGCAGCTGTCGGCACGGCCGGTTTACGCCGTGGTGCAGACCAGCGCACTGGCCGTCGGGCTGCTGGCGCTGATGCTGCTGGTGCTGCTGCGCACCGATCTCATCAGCAGCTGGCGCAAGGCCACGCCGCCCGATGCGCCCAACCGGTTTGTCATCAATGTGCAGCCGGAGCAGGCCGCCCCCTTCCAGCAGGCCCTGATTGAGGGCGGTGTCACCAAGTACGACTGGTACCCGATGATTCGCGGCCGGCTAGTCGCCATCAACGGCAAGAACGTTACACCTGACGACTACGAAGATGATCGCGCCAAGCGGCTGGTGGACCGCGAGTTCAACCTGTCCCATGCCGCCGCCCAGCCGCCCTACAACCAGATTGTTGCCGGGCGCTGGACTGCCGACGAGAAAAACGCCGTGAGCGTGGAAGATGGGCTCGCGAAAACACTGGGGCTGAAGCTCGGCGACACCCTGCGCTTTGAGATCGGCGGCCAGCAGAACGAAGCGAAGGTCACCAGCCTGCGCAAGGTCGACTGGGGCTCGATGCGCGTCAATTTCTTTGTGATGTACCCGGTGGCGCGCATGCCCGCCGAAGTGCCGCTGTCCTACATCACCGCCTTTCGCGCACCGGAGCCTGCAGCGCCCGTGGCCGGACAGACCGCCCTGCAGAGTTTTGACAACACGCTGGTGCGGGCCTTCCCCAACATCACCAATGTCGACATGAGCAGCACGCTTGCACAGGTGCAGCGTGTGCTCGACCAGGTGATACGCGCCGTGGAGTTTTTGTTCGGATTTACTCTCGCCGCCGGTCTGGTGGTGCTGTTTGCTGCCATCACCGCTACCCGCGAAGAGCGGGCCAGGGAGTTCGCCATCATGCGGGCCGTCGGCGCACGCGCATCGCT
>CALSAU010000208.1:0-4895 GCA_943372985.1 Polaromonas sp. YR568
AACATCAGCGGACGAGATAAGAAAGCAAGGGTCACAAGAGTCTCCTGAACAACAAGCGGGGCGACGGCAAATGTCGCGAACCTCCGGGCGGGCAGCCGTTTCAGGCCGTGCCGGATGCAAGTACAGGCCCACTACGGGCCCGGGTTTCAGGAGATGGGCGGTTTCTGGCCCTGCGCAGCGTCGGCGCTGGCGAACTGCGACTGTGCGCCGTTGGGCACGGCGCTGACGGTCTGCGCGTGTGCAGGTGCTGCGGTGCTGGATGACAGCGCCACCGAATGACAAGCCTGGCACACCGAGCAGGAATCGCAGTCGGCGTGAGAGCTGTCAGGGGCAGTGTGCGTGAGGGTATCGGCCAGGGTGGCGACTGCATCGACATGCTGGTTTTGCAATGCGGCGGTGTGGCCCGCGCAGTCGGCCATGGCTGCGGTTTCACTCTGGGGCGTGGCAGGCTCGGCCATCACCATCGCGTGGTGCGATGCGGCTGGCAGGGTGGCCGGCATCCCGAGGGCCATCGTGGTCGCCATGGCCACATCCATCCCGCCGCGCAGGAGCAGCAGGGTGATCAGCAGGGCATGGACAAAACGGCGCATTGGTGAATGATAGGCCACCCGCCGGAAAGTTCCCTGACCGCCCGATAGCCCGTTGATTGTTGGGGTTTTACGTATGGGGCTGTGTGGCGGCACTCTGGCGTGCGGTCTGCAGGTCGGCCCGGGCGTGCTTGAGCACTGCGACGCCGCTGGTGATTGCCAGGCCGGCCATCACCGCCGCCACCGCCAGATCGGGCCAGGCCGAGCCGGTGCCCAGCACCCCCAGGGCCGCCAGCATCACCGCGACATTGCCCAGGGCGTCGTTGCGGGTGCACAGCCACACGCTGCGCATGTTGGCATCGCCATCGCGGTAGCGGTACAGCAAAAGGGCCACCCCGGTGTTGGCCACCAGGGCCAGCAGGCCCACGCTGCCCATGGTGATGGCCTCGGGCGTGCCGCCTTGCAGCCACATCCAGCCGGCGCGCCAAAGCACAAACACGCCAAAGCCGAGCATGCTGATGCCCTTGACCCACGCGGCCCGTGCCCGCACCGCCAACCCCATCGACAGGACGGCCAGCGACAAGCCGTAATTGGCCGCATCGCCGAAAAAGTCGATCGCGTCGGCCAGCAGCGAGGTCGAACCCGCGCGGAAGCCAGCGCCGGTCTCGATGACAAACATGGCCAGATTGACAACCAGCGCAATCCACAGGATGTTGCGGTAGCGCGGGCTGGAAAGGCGCGTGTCGGTGGCGGGGGTGTGGTCGCAGCAGTTTGAAGACATGGTTTCCTTATTCAGGCGATTTCTACATCGGGTTCTGATGGCATGATTGGAAACCCTGAAGTCACTTGAAGGTCAAGCGGGATTTTCAAAAGCCCGGCTTCGAGCAGGGGATCGTTGCCATCCGGCCACTGAAGCCTCTCCAACCGACGGTGGCGCGTCTATTCCGCAGGTCGCCATTTTGCATTTCCTCACATGAATCTGGCTTGTCACCGCCCGCGCCGCCACGGGCATCAAGGTGCATCAGGCCTGAAAAACCATGACCAAGACCACAAACCATCCCCGTGACGCTGCCACGCCGACGCTGCACCGCATCGGTGTGGCGGCGCGCCTGAGCGGTGTGTCCGTCGCCAACATCCGTTTCTACGAGAAAGAGGGCCTGCTGCCCGTCATGGAGCGCAGCGACAGCAGCTACCGGCTGTACAGCGTGGGTGACATCCACCAGCTGCGCTTCATCCGGCTGTGCCGGGCAATGGACATGTCGCTGGGCGAAGTGCGAACACTGCTGGGGCTGGACCTGTCGCGCAAGGCCGATTGCGCTACCGCCCGTACCGCTCTCGACGAGCACCTGCTGCATGTGCAGGCCCGCCTGAAGGAGTTGAAGGCGCTTGCGCAAGACCTGCAGGCGCTGCGCCAGCGCTGCGATGGCACCGACAACCGTTGCCACATCATCGAGGCACTGCACGAGCGGGCAGATGCGCTACCCGCGCCACCCGCCCGAGCGGCTGCGGCTGCGGCGGCGGCCAGGCGCCACGTGTGAGTCTTAATGTGTGAGTCTTAACGTATGAGTCTTATTGCGGGGGCTGCAGCCGCAACCGGGCTTTGTCCAGCCACATCTGCAGGCTGTCCAGCAAGTCGGTCTGGCTGAAAGAGCAGCTTTCTTCGCTGAACAGCGCGCTGGATTCGAGGCGTGTGAGCAAACCGTTGAGCACCTCGCCAAACGCCGGCGGCAGCGTGCCCAGCAGCTCGTTCTGGTGGGCCGCTAGGTGCGAAAAACCAGCGGCGTTGAGTTCACCGCTGCGCAGTCGTTGCAGCGCCTCGGTCATGGCTTGCAGTTGACCGGCGGCGCTCATGGCCTAGCGCCCGAGCTGGCCGCTGCGGTGTGCGCTGGTGGTGTGGAGGAGCGGTCAAACGCCAGTGTGCTCAGGGCCAGCAGGCCAAAGGGCACGCCGACCCAGGCCAGATGCGCAAAGCCCACGGTGTCGATCAAAGCGCCGCTGATGACGGCACCCAGCGCCGTGCCCACATAGAGCATGGAGCCGTTCAGGCTGAGCAGCAGGGGCGCCTGCGCGGGCGACAAGGTGGCCAGCCGGCTCTGCTGCGGCGCCATCATGCCGAAGCCGGCCACGCCCCACACCACCAGCGTGGCCAGTGTGGCGGGCACATGGCCCTGCGTCAGCGGCAACAGGCACATCATGGTCACCAGCACGGTCAGCTGTACACGCATGGTGCGGATCGCACCGAAGCGGTCGTTGGCCCAGCCACCGCTGAGTGTGCCGGCCACACCGGCCATGCCGAATACCGCCAGCGTCATCGACAGCTGTGTGGAACTCATCGGGTTGAGCGCCTGCAGCACCGGCCCCACGTATGCAAACACGCTGAAGATCGCTACGAAGTAAAGCAGGGTGCGCGTCCACACCCGCAGCACGCCGCCCTGGCGCGCGGCCGCCCGGAAGCCCGCAAAGCTGGAGCCGGCACTGGCCATCTGCGCCGGCACCAGCCAGCTGGCGGCCACCAGAGCGGCCAGGCTGGCCGCCGCCGACAACCACACCGGCACGCGCCAGCCGTACTCAAACCCCAGCCACGCGCCGATGGGCAGGCCCACCGCATAGCTGATGCTGATGCCCAGAAAAGTGATCGACAGCGCACGACCACGCTGCGCCGGCGGCACCATGCTCACGGCCAGTGCCGAGGCCGCTGCGGTGAACATGGCACCCGCACCCATCATCACCCGGCCTGCCAGCAGCACCAGCAGGTTGGGCGCCAGCGCGCAGACCAGACAGCCGACGCAGAACAGCAGCAGCGCCAGCTGGATGGCCCGCTTGCGCGGCCAGCGTGCGGTGAGGATGATCAGCAGGGGTGCCAGCACTGCGGTGGCAATGGCGTAGGCCGTCATGGCCTGTCCGGCGGCGGCGACGCTGACGCCAAGCGATGCGCTCATCGGCTGCAGAATGCCGCCCAGCACAAAAGCCCCACTGCCAATGACAAGGTTGCAGAGCGCGAAGAAGTAGAGAATGGGTGGCATGGTCACAGTAGAGGGATGGCGCGCGACAGGCGGTGGCTGCACCAGTGCCGCCTGCGGTGAGTGCCCTGCTATTGTGCCCCGGGCCGGGACCGGGTGCGCTCAGGCCGGCGCAGTGCTCAGGAAGCGCCGTCAAGCCGGCCGTTCGTTCAGCGCGCCGTCAAGCCGGCCCCTCGTTCAGCGCGCCGTCAAGCCGGCGCAGTGCCCAGCGTGAATGAAAAGCGCGCGCCTTCACCCAGGATGCCTTCAGCCCACACCTGGCCGCCGTGGCGCTTGATGATGCGCTGCACCGTCGCCAGCCCGATGCCGGTGCCCGAAAATTCAGCGGCGGTGTGCAGCCGCTGAAAAGCACCAAACAGCTTGTCGCCGTAGGCCATGTCAAAGCCGGCGCCGTTGTCCTGTACCGAGTAAACCCGTCGCCCGGCGGTGTTGAGTGTGCTGGCAAAGCGAATGGCCGGCTTGGCTTTTTTCCCGCTGAACTTCCAGGCATTGGCCAGCAGGTTCTCCAGCACTTGACGCAACAGGGCCGGGTCGCCCGCCGCCGTGAGACCGGGCTCGATGGTGACCTCCACCTGCCGCGCCGGCTCGCGCTCATGGTAGACCGCAAGCAGCGTTCCGGCCATCGCGCTCAGGTCAATCGGCTCCCAGCGCAAGGTGGTGCGTGACACCTGGGCCAGTGACAGCAGGGCGTCGATGAGCTCCCCCATCTGCACCACGCCGGAGCGGATGCGCGCCAGGTAGTGCTGGCTGCGTTCACTGCCGGTGTGCTGTGCGGCCGTGTTGATTTCCTTGTGCAGCAGGTCGCTGAAGCCATCAATCGTGTTGAGCGGGTTGCGCAGGTCGTGCGATACCGAGTAGGAGAATGCTTCCAGCTCGCGGTTGGCGGTTTCCAGCTCGGCGGTGCGTTTGCGCACGCGCTCTTCCAGCTCGGAGTTCAGGCGCAGGATTTCGTCGGACGCCAGTTTCTGCACGGTGACATTCATGTGCATCACGATGACGCCCTTGCCCGGTGGGCCATCAGACAGCGGGCATACCGTCATGACAAACCAGCGGTCATCGTCAGGGGAGTGGCAGGGGTACTCGAGCGAGTAGCTTTTGATGCTGCCGCTGAGCACGGCGCGGATACCGGCTGCGGCCTGGTCTGCCTCGCGGGCATCCGGGCCGATGGCCTGGTCACAGATGTCGAGGTAATTGGCGCCGGGTCCGCAGCCTTGGGACTGCGGCGAATCCTGGCAGGCAAAGTGCCGCCACGCGTCATTCACCGAGATGATGACGCCTTCATGGTCGAGCAGCGCAATGTGTGCGGGCAGGGCATTGAGGATGGACGCCTGCCGCGCCGCGTCGTCCA
>CALSAU010000209.1:0-4881 GCA_943372985.1 Polaromonas sp. YR568
CAGTCAGGCCGGCGTGCGCTGCGGCATGACGCGCACCGCAGCCCGCCGCTACCTGTTGACCCTGGAGCACCTCGGTTACGTCGCCACCGACGGCAAGCTGTTCTGGCTGACGCCCCGGGTGCTGCGCCTCGGTCAGTCGTATCTGGAATCGGCCCGGCTGCCACGCATCGTGCAGCCCTTTTTGCAGCGCGTGACGGCCGGCACGCAGGAGAGCGCATTTGTCAGCGTGATGGACGGAGACGATATCGTTTACATCGCCCGCAACGGCTCCAACCGGGCGATGAACACCGGCTACGTGCTGGGCGCGCGGGTGCAGGCGCAGGTCACGGCGGCCGGGCTGCTGATGCTGTCGATGCGCGAGGCCTCGTGGATGGAAAACTGGCTGGCCACGCACGAATTGAAGGCCTACACCTCGTACACCATCTCCAGCAAGGACCGCCTGCGTATCGAGCTGGCCCGCGTGCGCGCGCAGGGCTGGGCCATCTCCGAGCAGCAGCTGGAACTGAACTACCGCGGCATCGCCGTGCCGCTGCGCGACCGGCATGGCAATGTCGCCGGTGCACTCAGCGTGACCATGCCGATGGGCCATGAGTCGAGCGAAGATGCTGTTTCCCGCGTGCTGTCGGTCCTGCAGGAAACCGCCCAGGCCATGCGCAACCTGATCTGACAGCAGCCCGCCGTTCATGCAAACCCGTCACTTCGCACAACTCGTCGGCCTGTCGGCCCTGTGGGGCGCCTCGTTTCCGCTGCTGCGCATCGCCAGCCCGGCGCTGGGCCCGTGGGTTGTGGCCGGCATGCGCTGTCTGCTGGCCGCCCTGGTGCTCACTGTGCTGATGCGCCTGCTGCGGGAGCGCTGGCCGGCCCGGCAAACATGGGCCAGCCTGACCTGGCTCAGCACCCTGACGGTAGGCATTCCCTTCATGCTCTACAACTGGGCCGCGCTGGTGATTCCGTCAGGCTACTCGGCGGTGCTCAACGCCACGGTGCCGCTGTTTGGCGTGCTGGGCGCAGCCGCCATGGGTGAAGAACGACTCACCGGCCGGCGTCTGTTCGGTTGTGCGGTGGGCTTTGCTGGCGTGGCGCTGCTGGTGCAATTGGGGCCGGTCGCCGTCACGCCCAAGGTGCTGCTGGCGGCGCTGGCTTGCATCGGTGCATCAGCCAGCTACGGCGTGGGCGCCATCCTGATGAAGCGCGCCACGCTCAAGCACGGGCCTTTGCCCTCATCGGCGGTGGTGCACATCGCGGCCGCCCTTATTCTGTTCACGCCCATGGGCATCGCTGCTCCCGACGCGAAGATCACCCCCGGTGCGGTGTTTGCGATTGGGGTGCTGGGCATGGTCACCTCGGGCTTCATGTACTGGGTCAGCATGCGGCTGATGCGGGAGATTCCCGCCAGCGCCGCCACGTCTGCCGCCTTCATGATTCCGCTGTTTGGCGCGACCTGGGGCGCCCTCTTCCTCGGCGAGCCCGTCACCGCGAGCATGCTGCCCGGCTGCCTGCTGATCCTGTCGGCCACGGTGCTGGTGACGGGCTTTAACCCGTTTCGCGGCGCGCCACCAGAACCCTGAGCCGCTTAACGGCCAGCGCGGCTGATGTCCGGCGTGGCCACCACCACGTCGGCGTTCTGCGCCCGCTGCCGCAGCGCGTGGTCCATCACCACCAGCGCCAGCATGGCCTCGGCAATCGGTGTAGCGCGGATGCCAACGCAGGGGTCGTGCCGTCCCTTGGTCACCACCTCGGCCGGGTTGCCGGCGGTGTCGATGGACTGGCGCGGCGTGATGATGGAACTGGTCGGCTTGATGGCAATCGACACTTCCAGATCCTGCCCGGTGCTGATGCCGCCCAGCACGCCACCGGCATTGTTCGACAGGAAGCCCTCGGGCGACAGCGAATCGCCATGCGAGGTGCCACGCTGGGTGACGCTGGCAAAGCCGGCGCCAATCTCCACGCCCTTGACGGCATTGATACCCATCATCGCGTAGGCGATGTCGGCGTCCATCTTGTCAAACAGCGGCTCGCCCAAGCCCACCGGCACGCGCGACGCCGTGACGCGAATGCGCGCACCGCAGGAGTCGCCCGCCTTGCGCAGCGAGTCCATGTAGTCTTCCAGCGCCGACACATCGGCCACCGGGGCAAAGAACGGGTTGTTCGGGACATGCTCCCACGACTCGAACGGAATGCCGATGTCGCCGATCTGCGTCATGCAGCCGCGGAACACGGTGCCGTATTTCTCAGCCAGCCATTTCTTGGCCACCGCGCCGGCCGCCACCATGGGCGCCGTCAGCCGCGCCGAGGAGCGGCCACCGCCACGCGGGTCGCGCAGGCCGTACTTGTGCAGATAGGTGTAATCGGCATGGCCCGGGCGAAAGGTTTCAAGGATGTTGCCGTAGTCCTTGCTGCGCTGGTCGGTGTTGCGGATCAGCAGGCAGATGGGGGTGCCGGTGGTTTTGCCCTGGTACACGCCGGAGAGGATTTCCACCGCGTCGGGCTCATTGCGCTGGGTGACGTGGCGGCTGGTGCCGGGGCGGCGGCGGTCCAGGTCGCCCTGAATGTCGGCCTCGCTCAGCGCCATGCCCGGTGGGCAACCGTCGATCACGCAGCCAATGGCCGGGCCGTGGGATTCACCAAAGTTGGTGACTGCGAAAAGGGTGCCGAAGGTGTTGCCGCTCATGGGCCTGATTATCCCCGACGGCGCAGGTGCCCTACCTGCCGGCCGCGCGAGCCTCAGGCGTCCTTGGCGTCGCGCGCTTCTTCTTCGGCCGGCCAGTCGCGGATGTAGGCCTTGAGCATCTGGTTCTCGAAGTTCTGGCTGTCCACCACCGCCTTGGCGACGTCATACAGGCTGATGACGCCCATCAGCACCTTCTGGTTCATCACCGGCATGTAGCGTGCGTGGCGCTCCAGCATCATGCGCCGCACCTCATCGAGCTCGGTTTCCGAGGTGCAGGTCAGCGGATGGTCGTCCATGGCCGTGCGCACCAGGGTGCTGCCAATCGCACCGCCGTTCTTGACGATGCACACGATGACCTCACGGAAGGTGAGCATGCCAACCAGATCGCCGTGCTCCATCACCACCAGTGAGCCGATGTCCTTCTCGGCCATGATCTGCACCGCAGCCGCCAGTGGCTCATCAGGCTGCACGGTGTAGAGGGTATTGCCCTTGACCCGCAGAATGTCCAGTACTTTCATGGCCTTCTCCTCTGTTGCTTTTTCAGTTGTTTGCGCTGTTGTCTGTCCGCCTACCCGCTTGCAGAATCGAATTGAATATAGCCCACAATCACATCACTGACTGTAATGATTTCCCGATCCTGAAAACACCGCAGCGGCCATGAGCCCCGGCCCTGCGACGATTCCCTGGAGACACCACCATGCCCGGCTATTCCGACCCCGGCTTTGACACCCTGGCACTGCACGCCGGTGCCGCACCCGACCCTGCCACCGGCGCACGCGCCGTACCGATTCACCTCACGACCTCCTTCGTGTTCGAGTCGAGCGACCACGCGGCCAGCCTGTTCAACCTCGAACGCGCCGGCCATGTGTATTCGCGCATCAGCAACCCAACCAATGCGGTGCTGGAGCAGCGCGTCTCGGCCCTCGAGGGCGGTATCGGCGCGATAGCCACCGCCAGCGGGCAGGCGGCGCTGCACCTGTCGATTGCCACGCTGATGGGCGCCGGCGACCACATTGTGGCCAGCACGGCGCTGTATGGTGGCTCGCAGAACCTGCTGCACTACACCCTGCGGCGCTTCGGCATCGAGACCACCTTCGTCAAGCCCGGGGACCTGGACGGCTGGAAAGCGGCTGTGCGGCCCAACACCAAACTTTTCTTCGGCGAGACAGTGGGCAACCCAGGGCTCGACGTGCTGGACATCGAGGCCGTGGCAGCCATCGCCCACGACGCTGGTGTGCCGCTGCTGATGGATTCCACCCTCACCTCGCCCTGGCTGATCAAGCCCTTCGAGCATGGCGCAGACCTGGTCTATCACTCGGCCACCAAGTTCCTGAGTGGACACGGCACGGTGATTGGCGGCATCGTGGTGGACGGCGGCAGCTTCGACTGGGGCGGCCCGGCGGCGGCGGGCAAGTTCACCGGCCTCACCGAAGCCTATGAGGGCTTTCACAACATGGTCTTCACCGAAGAAAGCACGGTGGGCGCCTTCCTGCTGCGCGCCCGCCGCGAAGGCCTGCGCGACTTTGGCGCCTGCATGAGCCCGCACTCGGCCTGGCTGATCCTTCAAGGTATTGAGACCCTGCCGCTGCGCATGGCGCGGCACATGGAAAACACCGCCAAGGTGGTGGAGTTCCTCGCCAGCCATCCGCTGGTGTCGCGCGTGGGCCATCCGCTGCTGGAATCGCACCCCAGCCACGCGCTGGCGAAAAAGCTGCTCCCGCGCGGCGCCGGGTCGGTGTTCAGCTTTGACATCAAGGGCAACCGCCAGCAGGGCAAGGCCTTCATCGACGCGCTCAAGGTGTTCAGCCACCTTGCGAATGTGGGCGATTGCCGCAGCCTGGTGATTCACCCCGCCAGCACCACGCATTTCCGCATGTCGGACGAGGCGCTGGCCGGTGCCGGCATCGCGCAGGGCACCATCCGCCTGTCGATTGGCCTGGAGGACGCTGCAGACCTGATTGACGACCTGAAGCGTGCCCTGAAAGTCGCTGAAAAAGCGACAACGAAAGCGGGGGCCTGACCATGGAGCTGCTCGTCAACGGCCACACCACCTACTGCTACACCGGCGGCAAGGCGTTGGATGCCGCCTTGCCCACTGCCGTATTCGTTCACGGCGTGCTCAATGACCACAGCGTCTGGGCACTGCAAAGCCGCTACCTCGCCAACCACGGCTGGAACGTGCTGGCGATTGACCTTCCAGGCCACTGTCG
>CALSAU010000210.1:0-4836 GCA_943372985.1 Polaromonas sp. YR568
AACTGGTTGATGTTGTTCAGCTCGTTGCCGGAGGCGTCGGGCGCCAGGCTGGCGAATTCCTCGCGGGCGCGCTGGTCTTCGCCGACGATGAAGTAGCCGCGTGCGAGCTGAAAGCGCGCCGAGCGGTTCTCGGGGAACTGCAGCAGGTAACGCTCCAGCGCCAGCACGCCTTCGCCCGGCACGCCCGCATTCAGTGCGGCAATGCCGAAGTAGAAGTCAAAAAGCGGCTCGCCCAGCGCATCGGGTGCCGCCTTGCCGGCGTCGTAGGCTTCCTTGTCTTTGCCCTGTTCCAGCAGGGCCTTGACGTCGTCCGCCGGTGCAGCCACCGCCAGCTGGCTGCTGAGCAGGGCCAGCAGCGCGGTCACGCTGACTCCCAGCGCCCGTCTCAGGGGATGCCGCAGGCGGGCTGTGGGGAGGTTCATGGGGGCGAGATCCGGTCAGTGACGTAACCAAAGGTTAGCACCGGGATCGGCTCGGCGGGGGAATTTCAGACGCTGCGCCGCCGGACGGGGCGCATGCGTTGCAGAACGGCTGCATTCCGGGGAACCCCGGAGGCGTGGTGCTGGCAGGGCGCCAGCGCGGCGCTCAGGCCAGGAAAACGGCGATGAAGGCCAGCAGGAACATCAGCACGCCGCCGACGATCGGCAGCACAATCGGCATCATCGGCACGATCGCGTCCACGGGCTCTTCCGTGGCGGGGGCAGCGGAACTGTGGTTGGCGTGGGCGCTGTGATCGGCTGGGCTGGACATGGTGATTCCTGATGAACTTGAAATACTTTGCCTATTTTACCTTTTTGACATGCCGGGCAGCCCGCTACTGGCGGTGAGCCGGGTTAAGCTGGTACGACCTGCCTGAAGAATCCATCCCATGAATCCTGTTGTTGCCTTGAGAGGTCCCTTCCGTTCTTCCCGCCCGGTGGTGGTCGCCATGGCCCTTGCCGGCAGTCTTCTGGTTATCGGGTGTGCCTCCACCGGCCCGAACAGCGCCACTGCCCGGCCGGTGCTGTACCCGAATGCCACTTTCAACCGCCTCGGCGAGGCGCAGGCCCAGGCGGAAGTCAACGCCTGCCTGTCCCGCGCCAGCGCCTCTGGCCTGTCGCCGACCCAGAGCAGCAACGAAGTCGGCCGCAGGGCTGGCGAGGGCGCAGCCACCGCGGGCGTGGCATCGGCGATTGGCGCGCTGATCACCGGGCGCGGCGGAGAGGGCGTGTTGCGGGCGGGCGCTGCCGGCGCGGCGGTGGGCGGCTCGGCTGGCGCGGTGTCCGGGGCTTTCCATAACGACCGGCCGAATCCGGTCTATCGCAACTTCGTGCAGCGCTGCGTCGCCGAAAAAGGGCTGGAGCTGATCGGCTGGAACTGAGGCCAGTGCGGTGTTGAAGTTGAAGCCGCTTCAGTGCTGCTCGCTGGCTTCGTAACCCGCGTCATTCAGCACCGCCAGCACCTCTTCAATGTGCTCGCGGCCGCGGGTCTGGATCACCAGCTCGATCTCGACGTTCTGAACCGACAGCAGCGTGAACGCGCGCTGGTGATGCACCTCGTCAATGTTGGCGCCCGCGTCGGCCACCATGGCCGTGATGCGCGCCAGTGACCCCGGCACGTCGCGCACGCTGACCTTGATGCGCGCCAGCCGGCCGGCACGCACCATGCCGCGCTCGATGATGGAGGCCAGCAGCAGCGGCTCAATGTTGCCGCCGCACAGCACCAGCCCCACTTTCTTTCCGGCAAAGCGTTCGGGGTACTTCAGCAGCGCGGCCAGGCCCGCGGCGCCAGCGCCTTCCACCAGTGTTTTCTCGATCTCCAGCAGCATGACCATGGCCTGCTCGATGTCGCCCTCGTCCACCAGCAGCAGGTCGTCCACCCGCTCGGCAATGATGGCGCGCGGAATTACCCCCGGCGTGCCGACCGCAATGCCGTCGGCAATGGTGGAATGACCTTGCGGATGCGCCGTGCCCTTGATGGCATTGACCATGCCGGGAAAGCGCGAGGTCTGCACGCCCACCACCTCGATGCCTGGCTTGAGCGCCTTAGCCGCCGTCGCAATACCGGCAATCAGCCCGCCGCCGCCGACCGCGATCACCAGCGTGTCGAGGTCTGGCACGGCATGCAGCATCTCTAGGCCCACCGTACCCTGGCCCGCCACGATGGCCTCGTCGTCGTAAGGGTGCACAAACACCAGCCCCTCGCGTTCGGCCAGCATTAGCGCGTGGCTGCGGGCCTCGTCGAGGGTGTCGCCGTGCAGCACCACTTCGGCCCCAAAGCCGCGGGTGCGTTCGATCTTCACGCCGGGTGTGAAGCGCGGCATCACGATCACGGCGCGCAAGCCCAGCCGCTGTGCGTGGTAGGCCACGCCCTGTGCGTGGTTGCCGGCGCTCATCGCAATCACGCCGCGCTGCCGCTCTTCGGCTGACAACTGCGCCAGCTTGTTGCAGGCGCCACGCTCCTTGAAGGACGCGGTGTACTGCAGGTTCTCGAACTTCAGGTAAATCTGCGCGCCGGTCAGCTGCGACAGGGTTTTCGATTCCACGCAGGGCGTGTCGAGCAAATGGCCCTGCAGGCGCTGTGCGGCTTGTTTTACATCGGTGAGGCTGATCATCTGGTTTCTCCACTGCGGTCTGGCGGGGTCATCGTTGCGGAGGCATTCCCGCGCATCGCCTGCCGACCCTTTTATTTTGAGGGGCATTTGACGCGACTTTGTGGCGCAATTCAAACGATGCGGCTCCAGTAGCGTCTTCCATGATGCTTCAAGCTGCGTTATGGTGGAGTCAGGCTGATGCGGGAACCTGTGGGCCTCTTCACGGTCTGACCCGTGTGGCCAAGGCCCTGTGGTGTGTTCTTTTGCGTTCCGCGTTTTCACCGTTCGCACAGAGGGAGGTTTGTCGATGAGCAAGCGTTCCGTGGTTGAGCATTCGCAGCAGTGGCTGTTGTCCCCCGGGCTGAAAGAAGCCCCGGTGCTGGACCTGATGTGCTCCCACTTTGTGTTGACGCTGGCCGCGCGGCAGGGCGCCAAGTTCAATGTGCGGCGCGACCTCAACAGCCTGCTCTCGCTCGCAGGCCGGCATCTGGTCTGGCCCCTGCCCGCCATCGCACGCCTGCGTGAATTTCTGGGGCGCCGCTGCAAGGACAACGAGTTCTGGCGCGGCCACGAAGTACTGAGTGACGCCGAGTTCATGACCCGCCACGGCGCCTGGCGCGGCCCGTACGAGGAGGGCACGCTGTTCTTCTACCTCGACGAATACGCGAAAGACCAGCCGAAGGATTTGCTCTCGGTGTTGGCCGCCACGGGCGACTGGCTGACCCATGCGCTGAAGAAACAATCCACCCTGGTCGAGAAGAACATCGACGCCCTGGCCAACCTGCTGCAGCTCAACCGTGCCGAGCGCGCGCTGCTGCTGTATGGAACCCTTGCGCGCTACCAGCGCGACTTGCGCTCGCTGCTGGTGGAGTTCAAGGTCAATAACGCGCCGGAGGCCTATGCGGCGATTGCCGACGTCGCTGGCGTGAAGGCGCCCGAGGTGGCCGAGGCCCTGCGCGCCGGTTCGCGGCTGGAGCGCATTGGCATGGTCGAAAACCTGATCTCCGAGCACAACATCACCGACCTGGCCGACCTGATGAAGGTCAGCGAGAAGCTGCCGCCGGTGCTGATGCGCGAATACCGCGACCAGAACGAGCTGATGGCCGTGTTCACCCGGCCCGCAGCGCGCAGCCTGCTGGGACTTTCGGACTTCGCCTTCGCGCAGGACGACACACAGGTGCTGGTCACGCTGCTGAAGAACGCCGTGGCCACCCACGAGCAGGGCGTCAATGTGCTGCTGTACGGCCCGCCCGGCACCGGCAAGACCGAACTGGCCAAGGTGGTGGCGCAGGCCGCAGGGCTGGATCTCTTCGAGGTCGAGTACGCCGACCGCGACGGCAACTCGCTGAGCGGCCGCGACCGCTACCGCTCGCTGCAGATCGCCCAGGTTTTCCTCAAGGGCAGCACCCATGCGGCCCTGCTGTTCGACGAAGTGGAAGACGTGTTTCCGCCGATCTCCAGCGAAGCCGCACAGCTGATGGCACGCTCCGAGCAGCTGGCGGTACCGGCCAGCGGCTCGGTGAGCGGCAAAGCCTGGGTGAACCAGATTCTGGAATCCAATGCGGTGCCGACCTTGTGGGTGACCAACCGCATCGAGCAGATCGACCCGGCCTTTCGCCGCCGCTTTGCCTACCACCTGGAGCTGCGCTCGCCGCCCCCCGGCGCGCGCGAGGGCCTGGTGCGCAAGACGCTGGAGGGCGTGGATGTGAGCGACGCGTTCGTCGCGCGGCTCACTTCGCGCAAGGGGCTAACGCCCGCGCAGATCCGCACTGCGGTGCGCTTTGCCAGCCTGGCCAGCGAAGCGCCCACGCTGACAGGCCCGGTGCCGCAGGCGCGCCAGATGGAGGCGCTGATCGAGCGGCAGTTGCGCAATGCCGACGTGGCACTCGGCAACCGCACCGAAAGCCCGGGCCGACCGAGTGTGACTACTTACGACCTGGCCATGCTCAACGTGGAGTCGCGCTTTGCGGTGCCGCGCATCGTCGAGGCGTTGAAGAGCCGGGGCCACGGCAGCCTGTGTTTCTATGGTCCGCCCGGCACCGGCAAGACGGCGCTGGCAGAGCACATTGCCCAGGCACTCGACCAGCCGCTGATGATCCGTCAGGCCAGCGACCTGATGAGCAAGTACGTGGGCGAGACCGAGCAGAACATGGCCGCGATGTTCCGCGATGCCGAGGCCGAAAAAGCAGTGCTGCTGCTCGACGAGGCCGACAGCTTTTTGCAGGACCGGCGCGGCGCCCAGCGCACCTACGAGGTGACCGAGG
>CALSAU010000211.1:0-4788 GCA_943372985.1 Polaromonas sp. YR568
CCCACACTGGTGGTGCATGACCGGGGCGACAGCGTGAACCCGTTTGCGGACGGCGAGGCCTACCAGCGGCACATCGCCGATGCGCAGCTGGTAGCCACCGAGGGGCTGGGGCACCGCCACCTTTTGAAAGACGCAGCCGTGCTGCAGGCAGTGACCACCTTCGTGACCTCGCCGTAAGACCCTGGTGACCCGAAGCTGACATGCACCTCCGTCCGACTGGCACTACCATGTCGGAGCCTCAAAGCGATGCAAAGCCGTGACACGGTTTGCATCAGGCGCCAGAGCCATTCATCACTTCAAGGGAGGACACACACATGAGCATGTTCAGCTGGGCAGAGAAAAGCAGCGCAGTGCTGCAGCAGGGCGGCGTGATCGGGCCGGACGAGCGGCTGCCGTGGCCGCAGACCGCGGTGATGGGCATCCAGCACGTCATCGCGATGTTTGGTGCCACGGTGCTGGCGCCCATCCTGATGGGGTTTGACCCCAACGTCGCCATCCTGATGAGTGGCCTCGGCACGCTGATTTTCTTCATCGTCACCGGCGGCAGGGTGCCCAGCTACCTGGGGTCGAGCTTTGCCTTCATCGGCGTGGTGATTGCCGCCACCGCCTACGCCGGCAAAGGCCCCAACGCCAACCTCGGCGTGGCGCTGGGCGGCATCGTCGCCTGCGGCCTGCTCTACACGCTGATCGGCGTGGTGGTGCAGGCCATCGGCACCGGCTGGATCGAACGCTTCATGCCACCGGTGGTGACCGGCTCGGTGGTGGCGGTGATCGGCCTGAACCTCGCGGGCATTCCGGTCAAGAACATGGCGGCTGGCAACTTCGACGCGTGGATGCAACTCGTCACCTTTGTCAGCGTGGCGCTGGTGGCGGTGATGACGCGCGGCATGGTGCAGCGCCTGCTGATTCTGGTCGGCCTGATCGTGGCGAGCGTGATCTACGCCGTGCTCACCAACGGGCTGGGGCTGGGCAAGCCGCTGGACCTGTCAGGCATCGCCAGCGCGGCCTGGGTGGGCATGCCGGCCTTCACCGCGCCGGTGTTCGAAGCCAGCGCCATGCTGCTGATCGCGCCGGTGGCCATCATCCTGGTGGCCGAGAACCTGGGCCACATCAAGGCGGTGACCGCGATGACCGGCCAGAACCTCGACACTTACATGGGGCGCGCTTTCATCGGCGACGGGGTTGCCACCATGGTTTCGGGCGCAGCCGGAGGCACTGGTGTGACCACTTACGCCGAAAACATTGGCGTGATGGCGGCGACCAAGATCTACTCCACCGCGGTGTTCATGGTGGCCGGCGCGATTGCGCTGCTGCTCGGCTTCAGCCCGAAGTTTGGCGCACTGATCCAGGCCATTCCGCTGCCGGTGATGGGCGGCGTGAGCATTGTGGTGTTTGGTCTGATTGCCGTGGCCGGTGCGAAGATCTGGGTCGATAACAAGGTCGATTTCTCGGACAATCGCAACCTGCTGGTGGCGGCCATCACGCTGGTGCTGGGCACCGGTGACTTCACGCTGAAGTTCGGCCAGTTCGCGCTGGGCGGTATTGGCACCGCGACTTTCGGGGCGATCCTGCTGTGGGCGCTGCTGGGACGCAAGCGCTGAGGAGCAACCCATGCCGCACAGCGGCCGGGTCAGCGAATCAGGGCGCCGGCTTGCCGGTGGCCTTCGCCAGGGCAGCTTCGGTCTTGGCCAGCTTGCCTTCCAGCTGGGTGCGCTCGTCGATTTCCTGGGCGAGCGCTTCATTGACCTGATGCAGCTCTTCAGCCGAGTCCTGGATGCGGGTTTCGAGTTCGCTGGTTTTCTGCAGCGCCTGCGCCACATCGCCGGTCTGGACGTGGTCAGGGAGTTCCTGATTCAGCACGGCATTGACGATCACCAGCTCGGCCGCAGACTGCTCCACCGTTTCTTTCACGGCCTCGTTCTTGTCGAGCGCACGCTCCAGCGGTGTCGCACTCTTTTTGGCGTCATTGGAAGATGCAGGGGAGGGTTGGGACACGTCAGGCCTCAGGAGGTTGGAGGGTTGCACATCGTCGGAGCCTGCAATTGTCAGCTTCGGTAAGAAGCCAAGCCCGCCGAAACCGCCACATATATTACCCTTGATCCCCTGCCGTCATGTAAAGACGCCGTCTTTCAAGGCACACGTCGTTACAACTCGCCCGTTCTCCTGACTTCAAAGAGACCCATGCGCATCTGGACACAACCCATCTCGGTCGAACTGCTGACCGCCTACACCGCTCAAACCGCCGTGACCCATCTGGGCATCGAGTTCCTCGAAGTCGGGGATGACTTCATCCGGGCCCGCGTGCCGGTAGACCGCCGCACCATCCAGCCCTATGGCCTGCTGCATGGGGGGGTGTCCGTGGCGCTGGCCGAAACCCTGGGTTCGTGTGGCGCATCCCATGCGGCGCCGGTGGGTCACCGCACCGTGGGCCAGGACATCAATGCCAACCACCTGAAGGGCGTCACACGCGGCTGGGTCACCGGCACCACGCGCCCGGTGCACATCGGGCGCAGCACACAGGTGTGGGCCATCGAGCTGCACAACGACGCGAATGAGCTGACCTGTGTGGCGCGCATCACGATGGCGGTGCTGCAGCCGCGTGGCTGAGCTGGGCTGAGCTGCGCCGGGTGGCGGTCGCGGGCGCCTGCCCGCGCCGGCTTCTCGTTCTGGGGTGTTTCTGCCTTCGCGCGGAACTTCGCCACTGCCGGCCTCTCTGAGCCGGATGCCCTCATTCCTCAGCCCCCGCCCCATGCGCCGCAGCCTGCTGCTGTGGCTATCGCTTGGCCTGATGGCCGCAGCCGCCCACGCGCAGCCCGCGGCCATTCCCTCCACCGAGTCGTCGGTGCCGGAGCCCACCACCCGGATCGCACCGCAGCAGCTGGCAGCCGCCCTGCAGGGCGGGGGCTACGTGATTTACTTCCGCCACACCGCCACCGACTTTTCGCGCAATGACGCCAATATGAAGGGCTATGCCGACTGCGCCAACCAGCGGCCGCTGAACGAGCAGGGCCGCGCCGATGCGCGGGCCATCGGGCAGCACGTCAAGCGGCTGGGCCTGCCAGTGACCGAGGTATTCGCCAGCCCCTTCTGCCGCACACTGGAAACCGCGCGCCAGATGTTGTCGCGCGCCACCCCACGCACCGAGCTGCGCGAGCGCGAAGGCGACGACTACCCGGGCCTCAAAACCCTGCTGGCCACGCCAGTGCCGGCTGGCGCCAACCGCTGGATGGTGGGCCATGGCATTCCGTTTCGTGCCGTGGCCGGTGCACCGCACCTGGCCGAAGGGGAGGCCGTGGTGATTCGCCCTGTTACCACCCGCTGGACGGTGGTGGCGCGCATCCTGCCGTCGGAGTGGGCCGCGCTGCGCTGACCGGTCCTTACTCGCTGGCCGCGCCGCGGGCCATGCGCTCGCTCTTCCAGTACACGTCGTCACCGCCGTTCATGCGGTTGAGCACGCGCGCCAAAACAAACAGCAGGTCGCTCAGGCGGTTCAGGTACTGGCGCGGCGCATCGTGCAAGGCCTCAGCCATGCCGAGTGCGACCACCGCGCGCTCGGCACGGCGCGCCACGGTACGCGAGACATGCGCCAGCGCCGCCGCGCGGGAACCCGCTGGCAGGATGAATTCGGCCAGGCGCGGCAAGGTGGCGTTGTAGCGGGCCAGCGCGTCGTCGAGCTGCGCCACCGCCTCGGGCTTGAGCAGCTCGAAGCCCGGAATCGACAGCTCACCGCCCAGATTGAAGAGCTGGTGCTGCACCTCGACCAGCAGTTCGCGCACATCGGAAGGCAGCTCTTCGCAGAGCAGCACACCGATGCCGGAGTTGAGCTCGTCCACATCGCCCATCGCGTGCACGCGCAGGCTGTGCTTGGAAACCCGGGTGTTGTCGCCCAGACCGGTGGTGCCGTTGTCGCCAGTGCGGGTTGCGATTTCAGAGAGTCGGTTGGCCATGGTGGAACCTGGTTGAAGTGTGGTTGAAGCGCGGTTGAAAAGTGATTGGCGGGCGCGGGTTACCCGGGGCAAGAAAATGTGTCCTTGTCGGCCCTCCTGTGAGCGGAGAAACACCCTGCAAGAGTGCTGGCTGGCACCGGTGTTCTGCGCTGAAATGGCGGTCCTTTCAACTCTCCAGGACAGCCACATGATCTTGTTCCACTCTGATTCTAGGTCCACCCTTCAACGCACACCGGTCCCCGCACCGACACTGACATGGCTGCTGGGCGCCGCCCTCGCCTGCAGCGCGCTTGCCGTGCAGGCACAGACCACCGCGCCCTCGCCGGCCAGCACGATAAACCCTCCCTCAATGACCCCGCCTTCGATGACCGCACCGCCGGCCGCGACCCCGGGCAAGGCCGCCGACGCCATTCCGGCCAACAAGACCGGGCCCAGGGAGGTCACGGCCGCCTTTGTCCGCGCCGACACCAACAAGGACGGCAAGCTCAGCCGCGAGGAAACCGAGCGCTACCCCGAAATCGCCAGCCGCTTCGAGCAGATCGACGGCAACAAGGACAGCTTTCTCTCCCGCGACGAGTTCAGCAAGGCAGCCGGCGTCTGAGCTTGGAGGCGGGGCCGGCCCCGTGGCGGTGCGTGACGGCCCGGCGTAAACTGCGGTTTCACCCGGAGACACCCATGAATGCACCGCTGCCACAGCACCTGATTCCCGAAATCCACCAGCGCGAAACCCCAGCCGCCTTGATCGATGCGCTCAAGGCACGCTTTGGCGACCGCTGCTCGACCGCCCTGGTGGTGCGCGAGCAGCACGGGCGCGATGAATCGTCCTTCGCCTCGCCGCCGC
>CALSAU010000212.1:0-4776 GCA_943372985.1 Polaromonas sp. YR568
AAAAGAAAGTGACTGGCAGCCGGGCCACCCCGGCCTCAGGCCTAAGCAAAAAGCAAGAAACTAAAGAAACCTCTCCAACAACCGCCTCGACCCCTTATCCAGAGCAGTCATATCCCGCACGCTGTACTGCACCCCCTGCCCACCCGCAATCAGCAAGGCAGTGCGCCCCAGCCGGCGAATGTCCTCTTCGCCCTTGAGCACGAACGAGGTCTCGCCACGGTCAGTCTCAACCGTCCAGACACTGGGGGTACCAAAGGTGGAGACCGCCACGAGCCGAGTGATTTCAGGCACGAAGTCACGCTGGGAGAGTTCCTCCAGAATCAGTTCGCGTAGCGCCGGAGACAGCGCGTCCAAACGGTCAATCCAGGCCACCTCGTGGCCTTCGGTGTTCACCAGAGAGATGCCTTCATTGGGCGCGGCAATCGGAAACGAACGCACCGGCACCACGCCTTCATGTGCCACACCGTCGGCGCCTGAGAAAACCAGACGTCCGGAGGGCTGGCGCGCCAGCTGGAACGGCGCGGCAGCGACATCAGGGGAATTGGAGATCGTGTTCATCAGAGTCTCTCGGTGCTGCATTCGACGCAAAACAAATTGGTACTGCTCATGCCTGCCCCGCATGCTGGGCGGTGTGCGCGGCCTGTGACACCGCCACGGCGATACGGCTGTCGTCGGTGTCGCTGGCTTCGCCGTCATGGTCAACCTGCCGGGCTTGGGCTTCGTAGAGCCGCCAGTAGGCGCCCTGCCGGGCCATCAGTTCATCGTGCGGGCCCACCTCCACGACCTGGCCGCGGTCCATCACCACCAGGCGGTCGGCCTTGCGCAGGGTGGAGAGGCGGTGCGCAATCGCAATCGTGGTGCGGCCCTGCACCAGGTTATCGAGGGCACGCTGGATTTCCTTTTCGGTTTCGGTGTCCACCGACGAGGTGGCTTCGTCCAGAATCAGGATGCGCGGGTCGATCAGCAAGGCGCGGGCAATCGAGATGCGTTGCCGCTCGCCACCTGAGAGGCCCTGCCCACGCTCGCCGACCAGCGAGTCATAGCCTTGCGGCAGGCGCAGGATGAACTCGTGCGCATGGGCTGCGCGCGCCGCCTGCACGATTTCGGCTCGTGTGGCGCCGGGCTTGCCGTAGGCAATGTTCTCGGCAATGGTGCCGAAAAACAAAAAGGGCTCCTGCAGCACCAGACCGATGTGGCGGCGGTAATCGGCCACGGCAAATCGGCGGATGTCGGTGCCGTCCACCGTGATGGCGCCATCGGTCACGTCGTAAAAGCGGCACAGCAGGTTGACCAGCGTGCTCTTGCCGGAGCCACTGTGGCCGACCAGACCGATCATCTCGCCCGGCTGGATCTGCAGGTCCAGCCCTCGAATGACCGAGCGGCTGCCGTAACGGAAACCCAGGCCCTTCATCTCGATGCGGCCTTGCGGCGCCGTGATGGGCACCGGTTGGGCGGGGTCGGGCACATTGGAGACGTGGTCGAGGATGTCAAAAATCCGCTTGGCGCCGGCGGCCGCCTTCTGCGTGACCGAGACGATGCGGCTCATCCAATCAAGTCGCCCGTAAAAGCGGCCGATGTAGGCGATGAAGGCAGTGAGCACACCCACCGTGATCTGCTGCTTCGAGACCAGCCAGATGCCGAAGGCCCACACCACCAGCAGGCCGACTTCAGTGAGCAGCGAAACCGTGGGCGTGAAGAGCGACCACGTTTTGTTGAGCTTATCGTTCACCGTCAGGTTGTGCTCGTTCACCACCCGGAAGCGCTGCGCCTCGCGTTTCTCCTGGGCAAAGGCCTTGACCACGCGAATGCCGGGGATGGTGTCGGCCAGCACATTGGTCACGTCCGACCAGACGCGGTCGATCTTCTCGAAACCGGTGCGCAGCTTGTCGCGCACCACATGGATCATCCAGCCGATGAAGGGCAGCGGCAGCAGCGTCACCACCGCCAGCCAGGGGTTGATGGAAAACAGGATCACCGCCGTCATCACGATCATCAGCACGTCGGTGGCGAAGTCCAGCGCATGCAGCGAGAGAAAAACGCAAATCCGGTCGGTTTCCGATCCGATGCGGGCCATCAGGTCGCCGGTGCGCTTGCCACCGAAGTAATCAAGCGACAGCTCTAGCAGGTGGTCAAAAGTGGCGGTGCGCAGGTCCGCGCCGATCCGCTCGGACACCAGCGCCAGCAGGTAAGTGCGGGCCCAGTTCAGCGCCCAGCCCAGCACGGCCGCGCCCAGCAAACCGCCCAGGATGGCGCCGACTTTCCACGGTTCGATCTGCTGGCCGTTCTGGAACGGGATCAGCACGTCGTCCATCAGCGGAATGGTCAGGTAAGGCGGCACCAGCGTGGCGGCCGTGGATGCCAAAGTGAGCACGAAACCCAGCAGAAGCTGGTTGCGGTAAGGGCGGGCAAAGCGCCACAGCCGCAGCAGCACCCAGGTCGACGGCGGGGTGTGCAGCTCGCGGGCGCAGGCCGGGCATTCGTCGCTGTCGGGGGGCAGGGGCAGGTCGCATTCCGGGCATACCGCACCCTCGTCGGCCGGCATCTCCCCCGGCGCAGCTGCACCCGCCTGCACCTTTTGCTGGTCGAAAAGGCGCACCAGGCGCAGCACTTGAACATTCACGCCCAGCGTGAAGCGCCAGCGCACCAGTTGCCGGTCGCCATCATGCAGGGCCAGGGTGCCCACGCCTGCGTGGTCGCTGTGCCGCAGCGTCAGGTGGCCCAGCCAGTGGCCGGATGTGTCCAACGTGGGCCAGCTGGACCACTCACCCGCCGGGCTGCAGGCGAGCAGACGGCGGTCTGTCAGGGCCAGAAACCCCTTGGCAAAACGAAGTTGGGCGTCGAGGTCAACCACCAGGGTGCACAAAACGTTCTCATCAGCTGAAAGCTGTGAACGGAACCCTGCAAAGACAGGGCTGGCTTGACTGGGGTCGTCCACCGGTGGGTTGTTTGGCATTGTTGTTGTGCGTGTTCTGGGTTCCGGTGAGGGCGTAGGCCCCGTCAGAGGCTGGTCCCGCCCCTGGCTGAAGAAGGGCGGCGCCGATTGGCCGGAAACCCTGATTTTCGCCGATGCAGGCACCGCCCGATGCGATGCACGGGATATTTGCAGCGCATGGCAACAGCCGGGCTGACCGGAGCCAGACAGCAGAACACAGCCAGTAGCACCTTTGGCCTATAAAAAATCACGACAACAAGGCAGAAGGCATCGCGGGGAGACACCGACAATAGCGCTGGCATCACACCAGCGCTTCCAACTGTGGCACCGGGCAAATCCGGTGGACCTGATTATTTTGCAAAACATGAGCCAACCGGACGACATCAAGCTGCTGCGCATCAATTACCTGCGCGGACCCAATATCTGGACCTACCGCGCCGTACTGGAGGTGTGGCTTGACCTCGGCGTCCTCGAAGACCTTCCCTCCAACCTGCTGCCGGGCTTCCCCGAGCGGCTGGTTGCCCTTCTGCCTGCGCTGCAGGAGCACCACTGCGGCGTCGGCGAACGCGGCGGCTTCATCCAGCGCCTGAACGAAGGCACCTGGGCCGGCCACGTGCTGGAGCATGTGGTCATTGAACTGCTGAACCTCGCCGACATGCCCACCGGCTTCGGCCAGACGCGCAGCACCTCGCAGCGCGGTGTGTACCGCATGGTGTTCCGCGCCCGCGACGAGCAGGTGGCGCGCACCGCGCTGGCTGAAGGCCACCGCCTGCTGATGGCGGTGATTCGCAAGGAGCCCTGCGGCCCGGCCGATGTGCAGGCCGCCGTGCAGGCCATTCGCGCCAAGGTGGACGACTGCTATCTGGGCCCGAGCACCGCCTCCATCGTGGCGGCCGCTACCGACCGACGCATCCCGCACATCCGCCTGAACGACGGCAACCTGGTGCAACTCGGCTACGGCGCCAGCCAGCGCCGCATCTGGACCGCCGAGACCGACCTGACCGGCGCCATCGCCGAGGGCATTGCCCACGACAAGGACCTGACCAAAACCCTGCTCACCACCTGCGGTGTGCCGGTGCCCGAAGGCGAGATCGTCGCCAGCGCCGAAGCCGCCTGGGAAGCCGCGGAAGACATCGGCCTGCCAGTGGTCGTCAAGCCCTCCGACGGCAACCACGGGCGCGGCGTGTCGCTGGACCTGAAGACCCGTGCCGAAGTCGAGGCTGCCTTTGAAGTCGCCGCGCGTCATGGCAGCGATGTGATGGTCGAGCGCTTCGTGCGTGGCCACGAGCACCGCCTGCTGGTGGTCGGCGGCAAGGTGGTTGCCGCCGCGCGCGGCGAAACCGCCAGCGTCATCGGCGACGGCCGCAGCACCGTCACCGGCTTGGTCGATGCGCAACTCAACACCGACCCACGGCGCGGCCTGACCGAGGACTTTCCGCTCGGGCCCATCGAAACCACCAAGGACGAGGCGGTCATCCTGGAACTGCAGCGCCAGGGCCTGAGCCCCGATGCCATTCCTGCCGCCGGGCGCGAGGTGCTGATCCAGCACAACGGCAACGTGGCCATCGACTGCACCGACCAGGTTCACCCTGAGGTGGACTACATCGTCTCGCTGGCGGCGCGGGTGGTGGGGCTGGACATTGCCGGCGTGGACGTGGTGGCGCAAGACATCTCGCAGCCGCTGCATGCACAGGGCGGCGCCATTGTGGAAGTCAACGCCGGGCCAGGCCTGCTGATGCACCTCAAACCAGCCGAGGGCTCACCCCGGCCGGTCGGGCGCTCGATCTGCGAGCATCTGTTTCCCGTCACGGCGGAAGGCAATGACGGACGCATCCCGATCATCG
>CALSAU010000213.1:0-4773 GCA_943372985.1 Polaromonas sp. YR568
AGCGGAAATATTATGAGAAACTAGAGGCTGGAATCTAATTTGGGTTTACAACGTGTGAATTCATCTTGGAGCGCGCCTCACGGCGCACCTCAGGCACTGGCTCTGCACGCGGCCCGACAAGAGACCGCAGCGCAGGGTTGAAAGCTTCAACAGGCAACAAGCAGGAGACAAAATGGCTGCGAATCCCCATCAGGCTGGCACGGACAACTTGCGTGCCGCCGCAAACGACGCGATCGACAAAGACACCCAGGAAACCCGCGAATGGATTGATGCGCTGTCGGCCGTCATCGCCAGCAGCGCCACCAATGCAGAGGGCCGTGAGCGTGCGCATTTCCTGCTGGAGCAACTGCTTGAGCAGGCGCGCCAGGAAGGCATCGACATGCCGTTCTCTGCCACCACCGGCTATGTGAACACCATCGAGCCGCAGGACGAGGTGCATTGCCCCGGCAACATCGAGATTGAAGAGCGCCTGCGCGCCTACATGCGCTGGAACGCCATGGCCATGGTGGTCAAGGCCAATCGCCACAACCCAGCGGACGGTGGTGACCTCGGTGGCCACATTGGCTCGTTTGCTTCGCTCGCCAACTTGTTTGGTGCCGGCTTCAACCACTTCTGGCATGCCGAGAGTGAAAACCACGGCGGCGACTGCATCTACATCCAGGGTCACGTGTCGCCCGGCGTCTATGCCCGCGCCTATCTGGAAGGCCGCCTGACCGAGGAGCAACTGCTCAACTTCCGTCAGGAAGTCGATGGCAAGGGTCTGTCCAGCTATCCGCACCCGAAGCTGATGCCCGAGTTCTGGCAGTTCCCCACGGTGTCCATGGGTCTCGGCCCGCTGATGGCGATTTACCAAGCGCGCTTTTTGAAGTACCTGCACGCCCGCGGCATTGCCAACACCGAAAACCGCAAGGTCTGGGTGTTCTGCGGCGACGGTGAAATGGACGAAGTCGAAAGCCTGGGCGCCATTGGTCTGGCTGCGCGCGAGAACCTCGACAACCTGGTGTTTGTCATCAACTGCAACCTGCAGCGCCTCGATGGCCCGGTGCGCGGCAACGGCAAGATCATTCAGGAGCTGGAAGGCGAATTCCGCGGCTCGGGCTGGAACGTCATCAAGCTGCTGTGGGGCGCCAGCTGGGATCCGCTGCTGGCCCGCGACAAGGAAGGCGCACTGCGCAAGCTGATGATGGAAACCAACGACGGCGACTACCAGGCCTTCAAGGCCAACGACGGCGCCTATGTCCGCAAGCACTTCTTCGGCCGCGATCCGCGCACGCTGGAGATGGTCGCCCACATGAGCGACGACGAGATCTGGAACCTCAAGCGCGGCGGCCATGATGCGCAGAAGGTCTATGCCGCGTTCGACAAAGCCGTCAAACACAAGGGCCAGCCCACCGTGCTGCTGATCAAGACCGTCAAGGGTTTTGGCATGGGCAAGATCGGCGAGGGCAAGAACACCGTTCACCAGACCAAGAAGCTCACCGACGAGGACATCAAGGCCTTCCGCGACCGCTTCAACATCCCGATCCCCGACAGCGAACTGCCCAAGCTGCCGTTCTACAAGCCGGCCGACGACACGCCCGAGATGCAATACCTGCACGAGCGCCGCAAAGCTCTCGGTGGCTACCTGCCGCATCGCCGCACCAAGGCCGACGAGAGCTTCACCGTGCCGTCCATCGAGACCTTCAAGGCGGTGCTGGAGCCCACGGCAGAAGGCCGCGAGATTTCCACGACGCAGGCCTACGTGCGTTTCCTCACGCAGCTGCTGCGTGACCAGGCGCTGGGCCCGCGCGTAGTGCCCATCCTGGTGGATGAAGCCCGCACCTTTGGCATGGAAGGCCTGTTCCGTCAGGTCGGCATCTACAACCCGGCAGGTCAGCAGTACACCCCGGTCGATAAAGACCAGGTCATGTATTACAAGGAAGACAAGGCCGGCCAGATCCTGCAGGAAGGCATCAACGAGGCCGGCGGCATGAGCAGCTGGATCGCAGCGGCCACCAGCTACAGCACCAGCAACCGCATCATGGTGCCGTTCTATGTGTACTACTCGATGTTCGGTTTCCAGCGCATTGGCGATCTGGCCTGGGCGGCCGGTGACATGCAGGCACGAGGCTTCCTGCTGGGTGGCACCTCGGGCCGCACCACGCTGAACGGCGAAGGCCTGCAGCACGAAGACGGCCACAGCCACATTCTGGCGGGCACCATTCCCAACTGCATCAGCTACGACCCGACATTTGCGCACGAGGTCGGTGTGATCCTGCACCACGGACTGAAGCGCATGGTCGAGAAGCAGGAAAACGTCTTCTACTACCTGACGCTGCTGAACGAAAACTACGCCATGCCCGGCCTCACGCCCGGCACCGAAGATCAGATCATCAAGGGCATGTACCTGTGCAAACCCGGTGCCAAAGCCACGCCGCGTGTGCAGCTGCTGGGCAGCGGCACCATCCTGCGCGAAAGCCTGTTCGCGCAGGAACTGCTGGAGAAAGAGTGGGGCGTGTCTGCCGACGTGTGGAGCTGCCCAAGCTTCAACGAGCTGGGCCGTGACGGCCAGGCCGCTGATCGCTACAACCTGCTGCACCCCACCGACAAGCCGCAGGTGCCGTTCGTGGCGCAGCAGCTTGAAAAGCACACCGGCCCGGTGATTGCGTCGACCGATTACATGAAGGCCTACGCCGAGCAGATTCGTCCCTTCATCCCCAAGGGCCGTACCTACAAGGTGCTCGGCACCGACGGTTTTGGCCGCAGTGATTTCCGCAGCAAGCTGCGCGAGCACTTCGAGATCAACCGCCACTACATCGTCGTGGCGGCGCTGAAGGCGCTGAGCGAAGAGGGCACGGTACCGGTCGCCAAGGTGGCGGACGCCATCAAGAAGTACGGCATCAAGGCCGACAAAGTCAACCCCTTGTACGCCTGACATCGGCACGGAGACACAGAACATGGCAATTATGGAAATTCAGGTCCCCGACATCGGTGATTTCGATGAAGTGACGGTGATTGAGCTGATGGTGAAGCCAGGCGACACGGTCAAGGCCGAGCAGAGCCTCATCACGGTGGAATCCGACAAGGCCTCAATGGAAATTCCGTCCAGCGCCGCCGGCGTGGTCAAGGAACTCAAAATCAAGCTGGGTGACAAGGTCAAGCAGGGTTCGGTGGTGCTGACACTGGAAGTGGCAGGCGCAGCCGCGGCGGCCACCGCAGCGCCCGCACCGGCAGCCGCCGCCCCAGCGTCATCTGCAGCTCCAGCTCCCGCCCCCGCGCCTGCGGCGGCACCGGCAGCCGCTTCCGGCCCGGTGGAAGTGCGTGTGCCCGACATCGGCGATTTCAAGGACGTCGCAGTCATTGAAATCCTGGTCAAGCCAGGCGACACCATCAAGGCCGAGCAGAGCCTGATCACCGTCGAGAGCGACAAGGCCTCGATGGAAATTCCTTCGTCTGCCGCTGGCGTGCTGAAGGAGCTGAAGGTCAAGATGGGTGATACCGTGAACATCGGTGACCTGCTGGCCATTCTTGAAGGCTCAGCCGCTGCTGCCCCCGCAGCGCCAGCTGCAGCACCGGCCGCACCCACTGCTGTACCAGCGCAGGTTGCGGCCGCGTTGGCTCCCGCGCCCTCGGCGGCTGCTCCGGTGGCCGCACCTGTGCACAACCCGACTGTGGCACCGCAAGGCAATCTGCCGCATGCCTCGCCTTCCGTGCGCAAGTTCGCCCGCGAACTCGGCGTGCCACTGGCAGAGCTCAAGGGCAGTGGCCCTAAAGGCCGAATCACGCAGGACGATGTGCAGGCCTTCACCAAGGCGGTGATGGCTGGCGACACACGCACCCAGGCACAAGTGGCCAAAGCGCCGGCGGCCTCGGGCGGCGGTGCCGGTCTGGATCTGCTGCCATGGCCCAAGGTCGACTTCAGCAAGTTCGGCCCGATCGAGCGCAAGGAGATGGGACGCATCAAGAAGATCAGCGGCGCCAATCTGCTGCGTAACGCGATCATGATTCCGGCTGTCACCAACCATGACGATGCCGACATCACCGACCTCGAAGCCTTCCGCGTCTCGACCAACAAGGAAAACGAGAAGTCGGGCATCAAGGTCACCATGCTCGCCTTCCTGATCAAGGCCTGTGTGGCCGCGCTCAAGAAATTTCCCGAGTTCAATAGCTCCATCGATGGCGACGCACTGATTTACAAGCAGTACTGGCACATCGGCTTTGCGGCTGACACGCCCAACGGCCTGATGGTGCCGGTCATCAAGGACGCCGACAAAAAAGGCGTGCTACAGATCAGCCAGGAAATGGGCGAGTTGGCCAAGAAGGCGCGCGAGGGCAAGCTGAGTCCGGCCGAAATGAGCGGTGCCACCTTCACCATCTCCAGCCTGGGCGGCATTGGCGGGCGTTACTTCACGCCCATCATAAATGCGCCCGAGGTGGCCATTCTGGGCGTGTGCAAGAGCCAGATGGAACCGGTGTGGGATGGCAAGGCCTTCCAGCCGCGCCTGATGCTGCCGCTGTCGCTCACGTGGGATCACCGTGTGATTGATGGCGCTGCAGCAGCCCGCTTCAACGCCTACCTCGGCCAGATCCTGGCGGACTTCCGCCGAGTATTGCTGTGACCCCCACGCTTTTCACTGCGTGTAATACGCTGCCCCCCGAGGGGGCCAGCCTTGCTTGGGGCGGCCCTGCGCTGCGGCTTGAGCGCTCCGAAATGGATTTCAGGAAGGCGTAGCAATGACAACGCTCGTCGTCGTCAAGAAAGCCGGGCAGGTCGCCATTGCGGCCGACAGGCTG
>CALSAU010000214.1:0-4764 GCA_943372985.1 Polaromonas sp. YR568
ATGACCATCAACAAGAACGCCATTCCGAACGACCCAGAAAAGCCGATGGTCACCAGTGGTGTGCGCATCGGTACACCGGCGATGACCACCCGCGGCTTCAAGGACGAGGAAGCGCGACTCACGGCCAACCTGATTGCCGATGTGCTGGATAACCCGCGCGATGCAGCCAACATTGAAGCGGTGCGTGCCAAGGTCAACGCCCTGACCGCCCGGTTCCCGGTGTACAAGTGATCACCCCCCTGAGGCGCTGTGCGCCTTCAGCCCTGAACGCCGTCCTTCGGTGCCAGGGGGAACGCACCCAGTGGTCCGGCAAAACCGGTTTCACGGGTGCTCCCGATGGGGTCGAGGCTTTCACACCTGAAAGCTCGCAGCCATGAAGTGCCCGTTCTGCGGCAATCTCGAAACCCAGGTCGTGGAGACGCGGGTGTCCGAAGATGCGG
Organism: Polaromonas sp. YR568; assembly: GCA_943372985.1. Lineage (GTDB taxonomy): Bacteria > Pseudomonadota > Gammaproteobacteria > Burkholderiales > Burkholderiaceae_C > Polaromonas. The sequence goes on from CALSAU010000214.1 coordinate 441, forward strand.
ACTTCATCCGACGCCGTCGGCAATGTGGCGCCTGTGAAAAGCGCTTTACCACCTACGAACGACCCGACGTCAATTTTCCCGCCATCGTCAAGAAGGACGGCCGGCGCATCGAATACAAGCGCAGCAAGATCCTCGACTCGATGACGCTGGCACTGCGAAAGCGTCCGGTCAGTACCGAGCAGGTGGACTCGGCCATTGAACGCATCGAGGAAAAGCTGCTGAACCTGGGGCTGCGCGAAGTGGCCTCCAACCGCCTTGGTGAGCTGGTCATGCGCGAGCTCAAGAAGCTCGACAAGGTGGCTTATGTTCGTTTTGCCAGCGTCTACCGCAGCTTCGAGGACATTGACGAATTCAAGACGCTGGTTGATGAAGTGGGCGGCAGTTCATCGAAGGGGCGCTGAACCCACCGAGGCGATGCCTTCAGGCGCGTGCACGGCCATTAGCTGCAGTGGCTCACCGTCAGACGAGTGGTTCTCACCCTGCCGGTATTGCTGAGGACCAACTGGCGCGCCTCGGAAGGCGCTGTCGACGGCACACAGACGGTGAACGTACCCGCCTGGAAGGCGCCAGAGGTGTGACGGGCCATGCCCAGACCGGTGTAGGAGACATAGTTCGCCACCGTGCTGTTGCCCGTCAGCCGGAGTGGCGATGAAGACGGCTGCTCACGAAACAGCATTTCCTCACCCGGATCACGGCTGGCGTTGTTGTTGACGTCGTTGAAGACCATCCAGCCTTCGTGCCAACCCCCGGTGCTGACGCACTGATCACCGGTCGGCGATTTGCAGAGCACGACCCTTGAATTGCGGGCGATGGCCTCGCTGCGGGCAAGTTGAAGCCCTGTAAAAAGGCTGTTGGCGCTCGCCGTCAAACGGAATGAATCAGTCAGCTTGCCCATCGCGGGTGCTGCGACCGCCTGAAACGTGATGGCCAGTGCCAGCACCACCAACACTTCGAGCAGCGACACACCGTCCTGCCCGGACCGTTTGGACCTCCCCATCAGACCTCCCTGCTTTTTTATTTGTCTTCAGCGGCGACCCACCCTCGAGCGAGGCGGTGTCACCCATGCGACAAATCGTAGCGAGGGTCTTGGCGGGCGACATCCCCACATTGGAGGAGGTCAGCTCGATTTAGCAGGGAAATAAAAACATCAAGGGCAACGGGCGGCGGTGCATGACCGCCCGCTGCCGGAAACTCACTTCTTGTACCAGTAGGTCCGGCGGATGTTCTTGGGCACCGCCTTGGTCGGGGTGCAGGCGCCGAGTGCGGACTTGCAGTCGCCGCTGGCACCGCCGCCACCGCCACCGCCGCCGCCGCAACCCACGCAGAATTCCTTCTTGACGTCTCCCGTAGGCGTACTGATCGTCACGATACCGGCCGTTGGAGTAGGAGGCAGACCTCCACCGTCATAAATGGTCGTGACGGCAACTCCCGTGAAGGGATCCAGTGCATACCCTTTGGCCTCCCCGAGGTTGGAAAGACACGAGTTCGCGACGGGAGGTGTTGGCCGGTTGGTCCCGAAGAAGGTCGTTCCGCGGATGGTCAAGGAGGCATTGACCGACTTTTCCCCTGTCGCGTACGTCGTGTAGAACCCCTTGAGGGTTCCACCATATGCCGTGGTCGACGCATCAAAGAGATCGGTCTCCGTGATGATCGTTGCGGCAGATGCATCCTTGCCTGTGATGGTGTCCTTCAACGCATAGAACCGGTTCGTCACGTTGTAAGACGATCCAGTAGCAAGGCTCTTCAAAGGATGCTCCCGATCCCCGGATCCCAACAAAACGATGTCGTACGAACCTGTACCTCCGGTCACCCCCACGGGAATCACACTGGGCGGGAAGAAAAATTTCCGCGGTGTTGTCCCGCTGGCACAGGTACCCGCACTGCACCCCAACGCAGCCAGCTTGATGACCTGCCATTTGTCGGGCGTATTGTTCGCTCTGAGCTGAGCCGCTGTGGTTCCACCAGCAGGCTCCAGATCCACCCGCCACACATTACCGCCCATGTCTGGCGCGTAGAAACGGTCGGTCTTGCCATCGTTGTCACGGTCCACGAAACTGATGTCGCTCGGGATCGACCAATTCATGCCCGACACGCTGCAAGCGGCCTGAGTGGCATTACCTGTGCAGGAGGTCGCGCCTGCCGTATAACCAGCGCTCCAGACCCTTGCGCCAGTTGCGGCATCCAGCACAAAAATACCGCGCCCCATGGTTCCGGACGTAGGAGGCTCGCTGTCTTCTGCCGGGTCATAGCCAGCACCAAACACGACCACAGGATTGGCGTACCCATTCACCAAAGTCACGCGTGGCCGCGACCATGTCTGACCCAGCTCGCTGAAACCGGTGTCAGAGGAGGACACTTTCCACATGAATTTCGGATCGGTTGGCTGCGTTACATCCAGCGCGTAGATGAAACGTCCACCGCGACGCATGGTGAGATAGAGATAGGCTTTATCAATGGTTCCGTCAGCTTTGAGTTGCTGGAACACGCCCGCGGATCCGTCCACGAAGTAATCCTTGGGCCGCGCAGTCGGCAGCACAGTGGAAGGCAGCTTCAGTTCGGGGCTGTTAATGCGTTGACGGTTCAGTTTCGCAAAAAACTCCGGCAAAACCAGGCCCCAAAGCTCCTCACCTGGCTTGACTCCTGACACATCTCCAGAAGGGATATTGGCGGCCTGACTGCCGTTCACGGCGCGGAATACGCCGTCATTGGCGCCGTAGTACACGACCAGACCACGGCTGTCGCCGTAGTTGACCACCACCGGCCGCGAATGCAACACATCCCCGTGGATGGATGGGCGGACCGTGTATCCACTGCCTGGGCTGGCCTCGTCACCAAAGTTGTCCTCACCTCTTACCCAGTTGATCACCTCCGTGCGATCCACAACTCCACCCCGGACCAGAGTGATGGTTCCGGTGGCAGGTGAACTTGGCGTCGTCACTACGGTGTAGTTGAACGTGTCAGTTGTAACCCCAGAAACGACAAATGTGCCAACATAAGCCGATTCCTGAGTTCCGACCGTGCCCCCAATGCTCACGGTCGCGCCGTTTGCCAGCCCATGTCCCGCCACGGTAGCGGTGGCAGTCGTACCGCTCCGGGTCAGGGCAGTAATATTTTTCACCGTGGCAGTTCCGTCTGCCTTAATGGTTCCAGTTGCAGGACTGGCTGGCGTCACAGCAGCAATTGAGTAAGTAAACGATGTGTTGCTGGGTACCGAGACGACGGTTGCAGTGATGTTGTATTCGGGGATCGCCACATTGGATGCGTCGGCGATACCAGAGAGCTTGATCGAATCACCTACTTTGAACTGATGATTTTTCGTCGTATTTACGGTAACGGTTGTGCTACCTGCCGCCCTCACTACACCAGCCGGGCTTGCGCCGCGGGCTGCAATATCTTTTGCACTGGTATTACCCGTAGCGCTGGTGACCGTTCCTCCTCCAGCGGGCGAAGTGGGGCTTTCCGGTACGGTGTACGTGAACGAGTTGGTCGAGGCCGAAGTAATAACTACTGTTCCGTTGTAGGCGGACTCGTTTGCTCCCGAAATCGTGACAGTGCTTCCAGCGGTAAAGCCATGTGCCGTCAAAGCCACTGTCGCCGTGGTTCCACTGCGGGTAATAGAAGCTGTGAGTGGGTTTCCAGGTATGGATACCTTGTAAGAACCGATTGCAGGGGCGGGAGGGTACTCAACGACCGTGAATGTAAATGTTGTCGTTGTAGGAACTGTCACAACACTTTTTGTACCCGTGTAATCAGAAGGACTTGCGCCGCTGATCACAACCGTATCGCCCGCAGACAGGCCGTGAGCAGTGGTAGTGGTTACCGTAGCGGTTGTACCGGAACGTACGATGGATGAGACAGACAACGTGGAAGTCGCACCCAACAAGGAACTGGTGATGTCCGCATTGCTTGTAGCAAAAACGTTGGAGGTTGCTGAAAGGGTTGACGAACATCCAGTTCCACTCGGACAGTAGGTATACAGACGACGAGGTCCAGAGGGCGTCGATGTGTAATTCACGCTCAAATTGTTCACGCGGGATCGCTGCGCTGCACCGCCCTTTTCCACCAATTCGCCATCGGGTGAGTCAAAAGCGAGACCAGCGCCGCGCTGATCGTTGATAAAAAATCCACCGGTGGAGTCCGGTGCCGTTGATACATCCTTCCTCGTCCAGAAACTCACCGCATCTGGCGTAATGAAACCCGTGCCGGCAGTGCTGATAGCCGCGTTACCGTTGCTATCACCAAGCTTCAAAGTTGCAGTATTTGGATCGGGCTTTGTCGGATCAGGATACTCAAGAATGAACTGATACTGCTTGAGGTTACCCAG
>CALSAU010000215.1:0-4764 GCA_943372985.1 Polaromonas sp. YR568
AGGCGCTGGGAGCGCTCGAACTCGCCTTTGGCCTGGGTGACGCGGGCCTGCGCGGCGGCCACCTGGGCTTCGGCACGGTCCACCTCGGCGGCGTAAGGCGCCGGGTCGATGGTGAGCAGCAGGTCGCCCTTCTTCACCAGCGCGCCTTCGCGGAAATGCACTGCCTGCACCGCACCCGACACGCGGGGACGGATGTCGACCCGCTCCACAGCTTCGAGCCGGCCCGAGAACTCGTCCCACGCCGCAACTTCGCTCTGCACCACGGTGGCGACCGAGACCGGCGTGGCAGCAGGCGCGCCCCCTCCGGGCTGGGCCTGGCTTGTCGTGGTGCCAAAAATCGCTGCAGCCCCACCGGCCACCACCAGCGCGGCGACCACGGCAATCAACAGGCGACGCTTGGTGGTTAGCGTCTGTAATGGAATCGTTGTCATCTGGAACTCCCTTGAAAAAAACAAACTTACGAAATGGATGAAGGAACTGAAGAAGAAGCTGACGAGAAAGGTGGCGCCGCCTGTTCGGGCGTAGCCGCCATGGCTGCGAAAAATGTGCGGAACTGCTGGCGCAATTCGTCGGCCCAGGCTGGCGAGCTGTCTTGTGCATGCTGCGCGTCTGCATAGCTGCCGGGCCAACCGGTGGGGGCGGCCAGCACGGCCTGTTGCACTGTCAGACCGGCGGTCTGCAAGCGCGCGGCGTAGGCCAGGGTTTCATCGCGCAGCGGGTCGTCCTGCGCCGTCACCAGCAAAGCCGGTGGCAGGTCGGCCAGGCGGCGCACCCTGCCCGGTGCTGCGTAGGGGTGGCCAGCATCAGCAGCGCTGGGCAGGTACTGGCGCCAGCCATTGGCCCACACGCAATCGGCCGCGCGGGCCTGCGCACAAGCATCGCGCAGCGAGGCGGTGGCCACACAGGCGTCGAGCATGGGCGACAGCAGAATCTGGCCGGCGAGTGGTACCTCCTGCCGATCACGCGCCATCAGCGCGATGGCGGCGGCGAGGTTGCCACCCGCTTCTTCCCCCGCCACCATCACCGCCGCGCCGGGGCCGGCCAGCTTGTGCCTGACCTTCCAGGCCCACTGCAGTGCGGCATAGCCGGTGTCAACGGCCTGGGGAAACGGGTGCGCCGGGGCTAGCGGGTAATCCACCGACATGACCACCGCACCCGCCTGGGCCATCAGCTGCGCCACCCCCGCCCCGCTGTCGAGCGAGCCGCCGTTGAAAGTACCGCCGTGGAAATGCAGCACCAGCGGCAGCGTGCCGCCTGACGGACGGCGGCCGTGAAAGCGCACATCCAGCGCGCGCTGCAGGGCGATCTGGATTTGCTTGTCCAGGCGCGGCACCGCCGCGTCGAGCAGGACGGCGGGGTGAGCGCTTGGGCTGGAAGGACGGCTTTTCATGGACAGGTTTTCCGGGGCTGGCAGGTTGGCTGACGACTTGGGCTTGATCTTTGTTGCGGCGCAGCAGAAGATATCGGTTACGCCTGATTTAATAAATAGCCGTTTCGCTCATTCTTTATTTCACCTGTGAAACAATCACGGGCTTCGCGGGTTAGGACGGCGGAAGGTCGCCGCGGGTCAATCGCAGGCGAGTCTCAGGTTTGCCATGAGGGCAAGGTCAAGGGCGCACCGGCCATGCCCTGACAGCGCGCAGGGTTTCTGGAAGGCAGGGGGAGGAACAAGCCCCACGATTCAGGCGCCGTAGTTCAGGTCGCGCGGTTCCACGCAGATCGCAAAGATCCAATCAGTCAGGGAGTTTTCATGGACAAGTTTTCAGCCATGCAGGCATTTGTTCGGGTGGTGGAGGCCGGCACCTTCAGCAAGGCCGCCGAATCGATGGCCATACCGAAACCCACCATCACGCGGCTGATCCAGACGCTCGAAAAAGAGCTGGACACCAAGCTGCTCAACCGCACCACGCGCAAGGTCACGGTCACGGCCGACGGCGCGGCCTATTACGAGCGCGCCAGCCAGTTGCTAGGCGAGATGGACGAGCTGGAGGCGAGCATGTCGCGCGCCAAAGCCAGCCCGCGCGGCCGGCTCAAGGTGGACATTCCGGCATCGCTGGGGCTGGCGGTCATCATCCCCGCGCTGCCGGATTTTTATGCGCGCTACCCCGACATCCAGCTCGAACTGGGAGTGACCGACCGGCCCATCGATATCCTGGCAGAGAACGTCGATTGCGTGATCCGCGGCGGCGATCTGATTGATGCGTCGATGGTGGCGCGGCGGCTGGGCGAGTTCTACCTGATGACCTGCGCCTCACCGGCCTATCTGGCGCGGCGCGGCACGCCCCAACATCCCCGCGAGCTGGCCGAGAGCCACCGCATGATCCGCTACATGTCGCCGCGCAACGGCAAGCTCTACCCCATGGTGCTGCACAAGGACGGCGAGACCATTGAGGTCGAGGGCTACCACCTGCTGGCGGTGAACGATTCCAATGCCGGCGTGACGGCCGGACTGGCCGGGCTGGGCGTGCTGCACACGATGACTTTTCTGGTGCAGCACCACATCAGCAACGGCGCGCTGGAGCCGCTGTTCCCAGGCTGGTGCAGCGAGGCCATACCGATTTATCTGGTCTACCCGCCAAACCGCCACCTGAGCAACAAGGTGCGTGTGTTTGTGGACTGGATCGTCGAGCTGTTCGCGCAGCACGATCTGATCCAGCAGGTGTGCAGCCTGCCGAAGGCAGAGCCGGCCGCAACGCCATCACCTGCGGGGCAATCTCCGGTCACGAAGACAGTGAAACGCCCGGCAGCAGCACCTGCGGCCTCACCCGTTCGGAGCTCAGTGGCGGCTTGAAGGCAGAAGCTTGCGGCCCCAGGTCCACAGCAGCAGAACCAGGGCGCCGGTGAGAATGCCGACCACCGCGTCCATCAGCAAAGGCAACACCGCACCGATCAGCGCACCGCCCACCATGCCATCGGCGCGGGCCACCAGCCCCTCGATGCCGTGGTGCAACCATGGCACCCCGTGCGTGAGAATGCCGCCGCCCACCAGAAACATCGCTGCGGTGCCCAGCACCGAGAGCGCCTTCATCAACCACGGCGCGACCCACAAAATGCCTCGGCCCAGTGGCTGCGACACAGAAGCCAAACCGCTGGCGTCGGGGCGCTGGCTGAGGTACAGCCCGGCATCGTCGAGTTTGACGATGGCGGCGACCAGACCGTAAACCCCAACCGTCATCACCAGCGCCATGCCGGACACCACTGCCGCCTGGGTGACGAAAGGACTGGCCTGTACCGTGCCCAGCGTGATGGCGATGATTTCTGCGGACAGGATGAAATCGGTGCGCACGGCGCCTTTGATCTTGTCTTTTTCAACCGCCACCAGATCCACCGCCGGATCGGCCAGCGCCTTGACCAGCGCCTCGTGCTCGGCCGCACGCTCGTCGGCGCTGTGGATGAAGCGGTGCGCCAGCTTCTCGAAACCCTCGAAACACAGGAAGGCGCCACCGATCATCAGCAATGGCGTCACTGCCCACGGAATGAAGGCGCTGATGAGCAGCGCCGCCGGAACCAGAATGGCCTTGTTGATGAAGGAGCCGCGGGCCACCGCCCAGACCACGGGCAGCTCACGCTCGGCCTTGACGCCAGCGACCTGCTGCGCGTTGAGCGCCAGGTCGTCACCAAGCACCCCCGCTGTTTTCTTGGCTGCGACCTTGGACAGGACGGCCACATCGTCCAGCACCGTGGCGATGTCATCAATGAGTGCAAGAAGGCTGCTGGCCATGGGGTGGTGACGCGGAGAGCGGCAAAGTGAGGATGGAGTCGACTGTAACGAATACAGATCAAGCTGCCGCCCCCGGCCACCGCTCGGGCCAGTCAGCAGCAGGTTGGTGGCGGGTTGACGGTGGGTTAACGGCTGGTGAGGCGGCCAAGCACAAAGCCCAGCGCCACGGCAATGCCGACCGCTTCCATCGGACGCTCCTGCACCCACGAGCGCGAAGTCTCGAGCGCTTTGGAAGGCGCCTCTGCCACCCAGCGCGTCTGGTCCGACCACTTGTCGGCCGCGCGGCTCGCACCCATGGCGAGCTTGTCAACCGTTTGATGAGCCACGGTAGAGACACGCTCCACCGCTGCGCGTGCGGGGTCGGCCACCTTCTCGATGCCGTCATGCAGGCTCACACCGGCTGAATCGACACCACGCTTGATAGCGCCATCGGCGTGCATTGAATTGCTGTCTGTAGAGAGTTTGTCCATGAGAGATCCTTGGTTGACGGAGGGAAACGCCTGGAGTGCTCACCGCGAAACTGCGCGGAGAGGCTGGCGACGAGGGCCTGTTCAGACCTGTTTCCACTGTAAAAGTCCCACCCGCCCGGCGCTGTGCGCCACCACACTGCCTGCCTGTAGGACAAGGCACGGCATCGGCTGACAACAAGATGCACCGAATGCCCCGACGCAGGCCGGTACCCCTGCCGCACCATCAAAGACCCAAGGAGAAATTTCATGCCCCATTCACCCACGCGTATCCAACGCGCAACCCACAAACCGCACCGTATTCCGGTGCAGGAGCCTTCAGAGGACGGTGATCCGCTGGAGTTGCCAATTGAGCCGGATGAAGGGGTGCCGGTGATTCCGGAGGAGGATGAGAGGGTGGTGAATGTGCCGTCGTGAGTTGGTTGTTCGGTCAATGGCTTTGAAGGCTAAGGACTGAAGCCGGGACCCGCCCCGGCGGGCGACTCACTTTCTCTTGCTTCGCCAAGAGAAAGTAAGCAAAGAGAAGGCGACCCGAAGTCTGGGTCCCTCCGCTTGCGCTACGGGCAACCTGTGCTG
>CALSAU010000216.1:0-4743 GCA_943372985.1 Polaromonas sp. YR568
CGTTCGCTTCGCGTAACTCCCTGCCCCCCGAGGGGGCCGTCCGCCTGTGGCCCGGCGAAGCCGGTTCCACGGCTCCGATGGTGAGGGCGGCTCGCCTCGACGGGCATTGACTTCACTCCGTTCGTCCTGAGCCTGTTGAAGGACCTTCCCGGCGCGGGGCTCCGTTTCGCCTGCCCTAGGGTTGGGTGCCTATTTGACGGAAAAGGATGGCGTACCCCGTCATGGGACTTAAAAAAGTCATGTAAGCTCCACGACAGCTGAAAACCGTCCCGGTGCCATGCCGGGCTGATACACAACAATTGCATTGAGGAGAGACCCATGCTGATTGGGGTACCCGCCGAAATCACGGCCGGAGAAACGCGCGTCGCCGTCACACCGGAGACGGCCAAAAAGCTGAAAAGCCAGGGCCACACGGTCCGTGTGCAGGCCGGCGCAGGTGTCGCTGCCAGCGTGACTGACGAGGCCTATGTGGCTGTCGGTGCCGAGATCACCGACGCCGCTGGCGCCTACGCCACCGACATCGTGCTCAAGGTGCGCTGCCCGCTCGACGCGGAAGTGCCGCACCTGAAGGCCGGCAGTGTGCTGGTCGGCATGCTCAACCCCTTCGATGCCACTGGCCTGCAGCGTCTGGCGGGTGCGCAGGTCACCTCTTTCGCACTGGAAGCCGCGCCCCGCACCAGCCGTGCGCAAAGCATGGACGTACTCTCGTCACAAGCCAACATCGCCGGCTACAAGGCCGTGATGATGGCCGCCGAGCAGTACCAGCGTTTCTTCCCGATGCTGATGACGGCGGCAGGCACCGTGAAAGCGGCGCGCGTCGTGATTCTCGGCGTTGGTGTCGCCGGCCTGCAGGCGATTGCCACGGCCAAGCGTCTGGGGGCCGTGATTGAAGCGTCGGACGTGCGGCCGAGCGTGAAGGAACAGGTCGAGTCGCTGGGCGCCAAGTTCATCGATGTGCCCTATGAAACCGACGAAGAGCGCGAAGCCGCCGTGGGCGTGGGCGGGTATGCCAAGCCCATGCCGCAAAGCTGGCTGGACCGCCAGAAGGCCGAAGTGGCCAAGCGTGTCGCGCAGGCCGATGTGGTCATCACCACCGCGCTGATCCCTGGCCGCCCGGCACCGGTGCTGGTCACCGAAGACATGGTCAAGGCCATGAAGCCCGGCAGCGTGATTGTCGACCTGGCTGCACCGCAAGGTGGCAACTGCCCGCTCACCGAGCCCGGCAAGAACGTCGTCAAGCATGGCATCACACTGATTGGCCAGACCAATGTGCCCGCCTTGGTGGCGGCAGACGCCAGCGCGCTGTATGCCCGCAACCTGCTGGACTTCCTCAAGCTGATCATCAGCAAGGAAGGCGCGCTCACGCTGGACATGGCCGACGACATCGTGGCCGCCTGCCTGATGACGCAGGGCGGCGAGGTCAAGCGCAAATAAACAGTCCGGGGCCGCGAGAGTCCCGATTGCCCTCACTGAATACCAGGAACAAGACCATGGATGCAGTCTCCCCCACCATCATCAATCTGATCATCTTCGTGCTCGCCATCTACGTGGGCTACCACGTGGTGTGGACCGTCACACCCGCGCTGCACACGCCGCTGATGGCGGTGACCAACGCGATCTCGGCCATCGTCATCGTCGGCGCCATGCTGGCAGCGGCGCTGACCGAAACACCGCTCGGCAAAACCATGGGCTGGCTGGCCGTGGCGCTGGCGGCGGTGAATGTGTTTGGCGGCTTTCTTGTCACGCGCCGCATGCTGGAGATGTTCCGCAAGAAGGAAAAGAAAGCAGCCGCTCCCGCTGAAGGAGTTTCGAAATGAGCATGAATCTCGTCACGCTGCTGTATCTGGTTGCTTCCGTCTGCTTCATCCAGGCGCTCAAGGGCCTGTCGCACCCCACCACCTCCATCCGCGGCAACCTGTTCGGCATGGTCGGCATGACGATTGCCGTGCTCACCACCGGCGCGTTGATTGTCGAGACCGCTGGCGGCAAGGCCAGCGGCATGGTCTATGTGCTTACTGCCCTGCTGGTCGGTGGTGCTGCCGGCACGCTGATGGCCAAGCGGGTCGAGATGACCAAGATGCCCGAGCTGGTCGCTTTCATGCACAGCATGATCGGTCTGGCTGCGGTGTTCATCGCGGTGGCTGCCGTGGCCGAACCGCATGCCTTCGGCATCGCACTCAAGGGTGAGCCGATTCCTGCCGGCAACCGGCTGGAGCTGTTCCTCGGTGCGGCCATTGGCGCCATCACGTTCAGCGGCTCGGTGATTGCCTTCGGCAAGCTCAGCGGCAAATACAAGTTCCGCCTGTTCCAGGGCGCCCCGGTGACCTTCTCCGGCCAGCACATGCTGAACCTGGTGCTTGGCCTGCTGATGCTGGGTCTGGGTCTGGTGTTCATGTTCACCGGCAACTGGACAGCCTTCTTCGTCATGCTGGCGCTGGCCTTCGTGATGGGCGTGCTGATCATCATTCCTATCGGCGGTGCCGATATGCCAGTGGTGGTGTCCATGCTCAACAGCTACTCGGGCTGGGCGGCAGCAGGCATCGGCTTCTCGCTGAACAACTCCATGCTCATCATCGCGGGTTCGCTGGTGGGCTCTTCTGGCGCCATCCTCTCGTACATCATGTGCAAGGCGATGAACCGCTCGTTCTTCAATGTGATTCTGGGTGGTTTCGGTGGCGAGGCCGGTGCCGCCGCTGCAGGCGCCGCAGTGCAGCGCAACGTCAAGTCCGGCTCTGCAGACGATGCAGCCTTCATTCTGGGCAACGCGGAAACCGTCATCATCGTGCCGGGCTATGGTCTGGCCGTCGCGCGTGCGCAGCACTCGGTGAAGGAACTCGCCGCCAAGCTGACTGAAAAAGGCGTGACCGTGAAGTATGCGATTCACCCGGTGGCGGGCCGCATGCCCGGCCACATGAACGTGCTGCTGGCCGAGGCCGAAGTGCCCTACGACCAGGTGTTCGAGATGGAAGACATCAACGCCGAGTTCGGACAGGCCGATGTGGCCATCATCCTGGGTGCCAACGACGTGGTGAACCCTGCGGCCCACACCAAGGGCAGCCCGATCTACGGCATGCCGATCCTCGAGGCCTACAAGGCCAAGACAGTGATCGTGAACAAGCGCTCGATGGCTGCCGGCTACGCGGGCCTGGACAACGAGCTCTTCTACATGGACAAGACCATGATGGTGTTCGGTGATGCGAAGAAGGTGATCGAAGACATGGGCAAGGCCATCGAGTAAGCGGTGCCGTAGCCGGGCCTCAGGGCGCAGCGGGTCTGCTCGTGACCGTCGATTCAAAATCGCAGGGGACGACCGTGATGGATGCAGACCCGCCGCTTTCGCCGCTCCAAGCCGACCAGAGTCCGTCCAGCAGCCTGCTGGCCAATCTGCGCCTGGCGCTGATGCAGCACCCGCCGTTTGCGCAGATGTCGGCCGAGCATGTCGACTTCTTCCTCAGTCATTCCACCGAAAACTACTACGCCCCCGGCGAACGGCTGATCGACCCCGACAGCGGGCCGGTGCAACACCTGATTTTCATTCGCCAGGGCGCGGTGATTGGCGAGCGCGGCCTGGCCGAGCTGTCGGGCGGCGCGTTTCATTACGAACCCGGGGAGTTATTTCCGGTCAGTGCTGCGGTGGCCCAGCGGGCGGTCACGGCCAGCTACAAGGCGGTGGCTGACACCTTCGTGCTGGCCCTGCCGCTCGATGCGATGCGCGCGCTGGCTGTGCTCAGCCCGCCATTTGCCGACTTTCTGAACCGGCGCATTCTGAAGTTTCTGGACCTGTCGCGGCGCGCGCTGCAGGTGGCCTATGCGTCGCAGGCCCTCGCGGAGCAGTCGCTGGAAACGCCGCTGGGCGACGTCGCGCGTCAGGCGCCTGTGACCTGCCTGCCCGACACCCCGCTGCGCGAGGCGCTGGCGATGATGCACCAGCGGCGCATCGGCTCCATGCTGGTGGCCGACGCGCAGCTGCAGCCCCTGGGCATCCTGACCCGTTACGACATCCTGGGCAAGGTCACGCTGCCGGGGCTGCCCCTCGACACCCCGATTGCCCAGGTGATGGTGCAACCGGTGCTGACGCTGGGCCACGAGCACACCGCCCTCGACGCGGCGTTGCTGATGAGCAAGCACGGTATTCGCCATGTGCCGGTGACACGCGGCGGGGCGGTGGTCGGGATGGTGTCCGAGCGCGATCTGTTCGCGATGCAGCGGCTCAGCCTGAAGCAGGTCAGCACCTCGATCCGTTCGGCCGTTGATGTGGAGACGCTCAAGCTGGTGGCACAGGACATGCGCCGGTTTGCGCACAGCCTGCTCGGCCAGGGTGTGCATGCGCGCCAGCTCACCGCGCTGATCAGCCACCTGAACGACGTGTTGACTGCACGCCTGCTGCAGATCAAGGCGAAGGAGCATGGCATCGACCTGACGCGTCTTTGCTGGCTGGCGTTGGGATCGGAAGGGCGCAGCGAACAGACGATTGCCACCGATCAGGACAACGCACTGATCCTGCCGGACGACATCACGCCATCCGACCGCGAAGCGGCGTTGCGGTTCGCACGCGAGGTCAATCTGGCGCTGGACGTCTGTGGCTACCCCTTGTGCCGCGGCGGCATCATGGCCGGTGAGCCGGCCTGCTGCCTGACGCTGCGCCAGTGGCGCGAGCGCTTTGCGCACTGGATCGAACACGGCGCGCCGCAGGACTTGTTGCAGGCCAGCATTTACTTCGATTTCCGTGTGCTGTCTGGCGAT
>CALSAU010000217.1:0-4714 GCA_943372985.1 Polaromonas sp. YR568
CCTTGCCGGGCAAGGTGCTGCAAAGCCTGACCAAGGCCGGCACGCGCAATCCGCTGTTCCTGCTGGACGAAATCGACAAGCTGGGCACCGACTTCCGTGGCGATCCTTCCAGCGCGCTGCTCGAGGTGCTGGATCCGGAACAGAATCACACCTTCGGTGACCACTACGTCGAAGTCGATTTCGACCTGAGCGACGTGATGTTTGTGGCGACCTCCAATTCCATGAACATCCCGCCGGCCCTGCTGGACCGCATGGAAGTGATCCGCCTGTCCGGCTACACCGAGGACGAGAAGACCAGCATCGCCATGCGTTACCTGCTGCCCAAACAGCTCAAGAACAATGGCGTCAAGGAAGGCGAGCTCGAGATCCAGGAACAGGCGGTGCGCGACATCGTGCGCTACTACACGCGTGAAGCCGGGGTGCGCTCACTGGAACGCGAGCTCTCCAAAATCTGCCGCAAGGTGGTCAAGGGCATCCAGCTCAGGAAGCTGGAACCCAAGGTCATCGTGACGGCGGACAACCTCAACGATTACCTGGGCGTGCGCAAGTTCGACTATGGCCGCGCCGAGAACCACAACCAGGTGGGCCAGGTGGTGGGACTGGCCTGGACCGAGGTCGGCGGAGACCTGCTGACGATCGAGGCGGCCATGATGCCCGGCAAGGGCGTGATCACCCGCACCGGCTCGCTGGGCGACGTCATGAAGGAGTCTGTGGAGGCCGCGCGCACCGTGGTGCGCAGCCGCGCCCGCGTGCTGGGCATCAAGGACGAGATGTTCGAGAAGCGCGACATCCACATCCACGTGCCCGATGGCGCCACGCCCAAGGACGGCCCGAGCGCGGGTGCAGCGATGACCACGGCCTTCGTGTCGGCCATCACCGGCATCCCGGTGCGCGGCGACGTCGCCATGACCGGCGAGATCACCTTGCGTGGTGAAGTCACGGCCATTGGCGGGCTCAAGGAAAAGTTGCTGGCCGCGCTGCGCGGCGGCATCAAGACCGTGATCATTCCGGAAGAAAACGCCAAGGACCTGCAGGAGATCCCCGAGAACGTGAAAAACGGCCTCGAGATTGTGCCGGTCAAATGGATTGACCAGGTGTTGCAGATCGCGCTGGTGCACCAGCCCGTGCCCTTGCCGGAAGAGGATCCGGCGGTGGCGTCAGCGGCTGCGCCGGCGCCAGCCGCTGAAGTGGCCGGCAGCGTCAAACATTGAGTGCGCAAATTTTCACACGGTCTTCAAATCGGGCAAAAAAGTACGCTATAATTTGAGGCTGTAATCGCGGGAGTAGCTCAGTTGGTAGAGCGCAACCTTGCCAAGGTTGAGGTCGAGAGTTCGAGACTCTTCTCCCGCTCCAATTCAAAAGGGCAGCACGTTAAAATGCTGTCCTTTTTCTTTGGTGCGACGGTGATCACGCTGTGGCATGCATGGAAGACACGACAGGGCGCGGTAGCAAAGCGGTTATGCAGTGGATTGCAAATCCATCCAGGGCGGTTCGACTCCGCCCCGCGCCTCCAGATCATGCGTATTGAATTCTGGTCATCCGGGCCTCGTCAGTCGATATGACGGGGCCTTTTTGTTTCACAATGGCAAACCCTGCCCGGGTGGTGAAATTGGTAGACACATCGGACTTAAAATCCGCCGCTTTCCTGCATAAGGGGCGTACCGGTTCGATTCCGGTCCCGGGCACCACCTCCTCTAATTCCCAACACAGGGTTATCGTGAACCGGTACGCCTTTTGGCGTTATTTGACAAAGCGCACTTCGTACGCGGGTTCGATTCCGGTCCCGGGCACCACCTCCTCCAACTACCCCACACAGGGTTCCCGTGAACCGGTACGCCTGTGCGTCATCGCTCCCGCCGTGCTGATGCTCACCCCGGGCGCCAACTGGTTAAGATAGATTCCATGGCCCGCTACAACACCCCTCCCTTTGAAATCCACGTGCACGGCGATGTGCCCCTGCGTGACGATGTCGGCTTTGCGCAGTTGCAGGATGCGCTCAAGCCGCTGTGGGCTTATGCCGGCGCCAAGTCGCTGGCCGATGGCGCGGCAAGCGTCTACGAGGAGGAGCCCGGCATACGCTTCGACGCGCACCAGCACCTGTTGCAGCTGTGCTGGACGGTTGCGGGTGATGAAGACTTCCGGCAGGTGCTCGATGAAGTCTGCATGGCCCTCAACGAAATGGCTGTCAGCGGTGCACCCATCGAGGTGACTTTTTACGACGCCGATTTCGATGAAGAGGAAGGGCGTGAGGGTGAAGAGGCCCGCGATGACTTCGCGATGTATTTTGTCGGTCCCACCCCGGCTGCCATCATGCAGGTCCAGCGTGACCTGCTGGTGCAGGACATGATTGGCCTGATGGAGCGGCATTTTGATGCCACCGAACTCGGCGACGTGGTCGCGGCGGTCGACAAGCTGTTCGAGCAGCGCTTTGAAACCCTGGTCAACTCCATGCAGCTCGGCAGGCCTCCGCGCGGGATGGGCGGTCCGCAGGGCGGTTCCGGCCATGGTGGCGGTGGCCGCAAGCCGCGCCACCTGCACTAAGCCGCGCTGCTTTCCTCGAGCCTGAGGCCCAGGCCGCGCAGATAAACGCGCATCACATCCTGCCCCACGCCCACCAGGTCGAACGCGGCGCTGTCCAGCAGCCAGTTCTGGATCAGTCCATCGATGATGGCATGCAGGCCCTCTGCGGCCGTGGCCGGCGGGACGGGCAGTGACATGGATTGCGCCTCGGCCGCCGCCACCAGACCGTGCTGGACTTGCGTCAGGAATTCGTGGCGCGACTTCAGGTGGCGTTGCCGGACCGCCTGCAGCTCGTCAACATATTCCACCTTT
The DNA here is from genome assembly GCA_943372985.1 of Polaromonas sp. YR568. GTDB lineage: Bacteria > Pseudomonadota > Gammaproteobacteria > Burkholderiales > Burkholderiaceae_C > Polaromonas. The sequence continues at coordinate 2,833 of CALSAU010000217.1, forward strand.
TGCGTCGCCACCTCGAACACCCGGCGCGTCTGTGGGTCCGTTGCAATACGCACCAGGGCCTGCCGCACGCCATGGCAGATATGGGCCAGCGGATCCTTGGGTGCCTGGCGTCCCAGCGCCTGGAAGGACTGCTCCAGCGGCAGCGTGACACGTTCCATCATGGCATTGAAGAGGTCGGCCTTGTCCTTGAAGTGCCAGTAAATTGCGCCGCGGCTGGTGCCGGCCTGTCTGGCGATGTCGTTGAGCGAGGTCCGCGACACGCCCTGTGCCTGGAACAGCAACTCGGCTGCATCGAGCAGGCTGTGGCGGGTGGCCAGGGCGTCTTCTTTGGTGCGGCGAGCCAAAATTCTTGTCCTGTGATTTAATTTTGCAAGGATGTCGAATATACATTCATAAATGTATGTAAAATTCGCCTTCGTGAAAACCCTTGGTTTTTGGGCAAGCTTTCCCTGCTGAACAGCTTTCCATTCCCTTTTCTCATTCCTGCACCCGCCATTCTTCAAGGAAGCAGCATGCCTACGTTGAGCTTGATCAAGCCCTGTTCATCCACGCTACAAGCGCCGGGACATGCCCGTCTGAAAAAAATCGTGCTGGCTGCCGCGCTGGGCCTGATGCTCGCGGCTTGCGGCAAGGGGGGGAGTGGAGCCGGGCCTGGCGCCGGCGCGGCGCCCCCGCCGGCCGAAGTCGGCGTGGTGACGGTCAGCCAGGGGGATGTGGGCCTGGTGACCGAGCTGCCCGGCCGGCTCGAAGCTTCACGCGTCGCGCAGGTCCGCGCGCGGGCTGCCGGCATTTTGCAAAAACGCCTGTTTCGCGAGGGCAGCGACGTCAAGGCCGGCCAGCCGCTGTTCACCATCGATTCCGCGCCCTACGCAGCCCAGGTCGCCAGTGCCAAAGCCGGCCAGGCGCGTGCCGAGGCCAACCTGGCCCAGGCGACCGCGCTGGCCGAGCGTTACAAGCCGCTGGTGGCCGCGAACGCGGTGAGCAAGCAGGAATATGCCAATGCGGTGGCGGCGCAGAAACAGGCCGAGGCCGATGTGGCCGTCGGCCGCGCGAATGTGCAGACCGCCAGCATCAACCTCGGTTACGCCGCGGTCACGGCACCGATCTCGGGCCGTATCGGCCGCGCGCTGGTGACTGAAGGCGCACTGGTCGGGCAGGGTGACGCGACCCAGCTCGCGGTGATCCAGCAGATCAACCCCATGTATGTGAACTTCACGCAGTCCGCCTCGGAAGTCATGAAGCTGCGCAGCGGCCTGGAAAGCGGCCAGTTCAAGCGGGCCGGAAGCGGCCAGGCGGCCAGTGTGCGTATCGTGCTGGAAGACGGCACGGAATACGCCAAAACCGGCCGCCTGCTGTTTTCCGACCTCACGGTCGATGCCACCACCGGCCAGATCACCTTGCGCGCCGAAGTGCCCAACCCGACCGGCGACCTGTTGCCGGGGCTGTACGTGCGCGTCAGGCTGGAGCAGGCGCAGGCCACCAATGCCATCACCCTGCCGCAGCAGGCCGTGACCCGCAGCGCCCAGGGCGACACCGTGATGGTGGTGGGTGAGGACGGCAAGGTCAGCCAGCGCACCATCAAGATCGGCTCGGCCAAGGACAACCAGTGGGTGGTGCTGGAGGGCCTGAAGACGGGCGAGAAAGTCATGGTGGACGGCTTCCAGAAACTGCAGCCCGGCGCCACCGTGAAACCGGTGCCCTGGCAGCCGGTGGCGGCCGCCCGGGCCGGTGCAGCTTCTGCCCCTGCGGCTTCCGCGTCCGCGCCAGCCGCTGCTGCTTCGGCAGCCGCGAAATAAGGAGCCCGGCGCATGGCCAAGTTTTTTATCGACAGGCCGATCTTTGCCTGGGTGATTGCGCTGTTCATCATCGTGATGGGCGCCGT
>CALSAU010000218.1:0-4713 GCA_943372985.1 Polaromonas sp. YR568
CATGCCCCCCTTTGTGCTGGTGATGAACGACGAAGACATTGCCACCGTGCTGACCCACATCCGCAACGCCTGGGGCAACCAGGCCAGCGAAGTGACGCCCATCGAAGTCAACCGCATAAGGGCCAATTCAGGGCATTAACCGCGGAAGCGTATCTCGACAAGCGCGGGACGAACGATATTCAACAAGTCGAGGGGCGAAGCGAGGTGGTTTTCAAACCAGCGGAGCCGTGGAACCGGCTTCGCCGGTCCACAGGCGGACGGCCCCCTCGGAGGGCAGCGACCCACACGAAGTGGGGGAGCGTGGGGGCTCACATTCTGTCCCGTTGAGCCAAAGCCGGAAACCAGCGCAGCCACAAGGCAGCCACCAGCAGCGTGCCAATGCCGCCCAGCACCACCGAACCCACGGGGCCCAGCCATGCGGCAGTGGCGCCCGACTCGAATTCGCCGAGCTGGTTCGAGGCACCGATGAACACCGAATTGACCGCGCTGACGCGGCCGCGCATGTCATCGGGCGTTTCGATCTGCATCAGCGTCTGGCGCACCACCACGCTGACCATGTCGGCAATGCCCGACACCGCCAGCGCCAGCAGCGACAGCACAAAGCTGGTCGACAGACCAAACACCAGCATGCACACGCCATACACCGCCACCGCAGCCAGCATGGTGCGCCCGACGCGGCGCTCCAGGGGCCAGCGCGTCAGCACGGCCGAGGCCAGCAGCGCACCCACCGCAGGCGCGGCACGCAGCAGCCCCAGGCCCCAGGGGCCGACATGCAGGATGTCCTTGGCAAACATCGGCAGCAGCGCAACGGCGCCGCCCAGCAGCACCGCAAAGAGATCGAGCGACACCGCACCCAGCAAAGCCTTGCGTTGCCAGACGAATACCGCGCCCGCGAACAGGGTGTGCAAGGTGACCGGCTCGCGCGGCGGTGGCACGTGGGTGTAGCGCAGCAGCAAGACCAGCACGCAGCCAATGGCAAACAGCGCCGCGCAGGTGGCATACACCGCTGTCGCACCCGCCACAAAAATCACGCCGCCCAGCGCCGGCCCACCGATCACCGAGGCCTGCATGCCCGCAGAGCTGAAGGCCATGGCACGCGGCAGCATCACGGGTGGCACCAGCGTGGGCGTGAGTGCCTGCTGTGCCGGCATCTGGAAAGCGCGCACCATGCCCAACACCACCGACAGCGCCAGCAAAAGATCTCGCGAGACCCAGCCCCCTGCACTGCCCGAGCCAGCGCCCCAGCCCAGCGTGGCAGCCACCAGCGTCATCGAGACACCCGCCTGTGTGATCAGACACACCGCCACGATGCGGCCGCGGTGCACGCGGTCGGCCACCTGACCTGCCACCAGGGTCAGCAACAACGCGGGCAGGAACTGGTACAGGCCGACCAGCCCGAGATCCCACGCACTGCCCGTCAGCTCGTACATCTGCCATCCCACAGCAACCATCAGCATCTGGCTGCCGGTGGTGCCGAAAAGGCGGGCAAACCACATGCGCATGAAGGCGCGCTGGCGGGTCAGATCCTGAAAACTGGGGGAAGACATGGGCGGGTGGAGCTTAACAGCGGCTGCGACCCGGCTGGCGTCGGCAAGGCTGGAGGCACAGCGTTAACATGGGCAAACAACTGCGCTAACAGAGGTGGACACGGACCGCCTGCAACCGGAGGGAATTCATGCACCGCATCGTGATCGTCGGAGGAGGTGCCGGCGGCCTGGCGCTGGCCACGCAGCTCGGCAAGCGTCTGGGCAAAAAGAAGCTGGCCGACATCACGCTGGTCGATGCGGCGCGCACCCATGTGTGGAAGCCACTGCTGCACCAGCTCGCGGCTGGCAGCTTTGACACCCATGCCGAGGAAATCGAATACCTCGCGCAGGCCCGCTGGAACCACTTCAAGTTCAGGCTGGGCAGCCTCACTGGGGTGGACCGGCAGACCAAAACAATCCAGCTGGCGGCGAGCCACGACGAGGCGGGGCGCGAAATCACGCCCGCGCAGCAGCTCGGCTACGACACGCTGGTGATCGCCGTGGGCAGCCAGACCAACGACTTCGGAACCCTGGGCGCCGCCGAACACACCATCAAGCTCGACAGCCCGCAGGCCGCCAAGCACTTCAATGACCGGCTCATCAACGCCTGCATCCGTGCGCAGACAGTGCCCCGCGTGGCGGGCAGCGGGCGCCTGACGATTGCCATCGTCGGTGGCGGCGCCACTGGCGTCGAGCTGGCGGCCGAGCTGCATGCCTCGGCGCGGGTGCTGGCCAACTTCGGCTTTGATCACATTCACCCGGAAAAGGATTTGCAGATCGTGCTGGTCGAGGCCGCACCGCGCCTGCTGGCGCAGTTGCCGGAACGGCTCAGCGAGTCGGCACTGCGCGAGTTGCGCAAGCTGTCGATTGAGGTGCACACCAATGAAAAGGTGGTCGAGGTGACCGAAAGCAGCCTGAAGATGGCCAGCGGCAAGGTGATCGCGTCGAGCATCATGGTGTGGGCGGCGGGTGTGAAGGCGCCCGAGTTCCTCACCACCATCGGCAACGGTGACCCGCTGGAGACCACACGACTGAACCAGTTGCTCGTCAACGGCAACCTGCAGACCACGCGCGACCCGCACATCTACGCCTTTGGCGACTGCGCCGCCTGCCAGCAACCCGACGGCAGCTGGGTGCCGCCGCGCGCGCAGGCGGCCTACCAGCAGGCGATGTATCTGGCCCGCCACCTGCAGGAACTGATTGATGGCAAGACCGTCGCGCCGTATCTCTACAAGGACCAGGGCTCACTGATTTCGCTGTCGGAATACTCGTCGGTCGGCAGCCTGATGGGCAGCCTGAGCCACGGCAGTTTTTTTGTCGAAGGCCAGCTCGCCAAGTTCATGTACTGGGGCCTGCACAAGCAGCACCAGCTGGCGCTGGGCGGCTTCAAGAAGACGGCGCTGATCACGCTGTCTGAAATGCTGGACCGCACCTACCGCCCGCGCATCAAGTTGCACTGATAATTGCAAAAATCCCTCAACAATCACCGGAGCACACCATGGCCAAAGGTCAACAGAACAACAACAAGATGGTCAAGAAACCCAAGAAGGACACCTCGCCGCCCAAGCCGGTGTCGCCAGATGCCGTGCGCCCCACCATCGTCACCCAGGTGCCGGTGCGCGGCAAGCTGAAGAACAAATAAGAAGGAAGAAGGCACAGACGCGTGGGGCCTTATGAATGATCCTCTGCATGGGGTCACGCTGGAAGCCATGGTCACCGCGCTGGCCGCGCATTACGGCTGGGCAGATCTGGGCCAGCGCATTCCCATCCGCTGCTTCACCAGCGAACCGAGCGTGTCTTCCAGCCTGAAGTTCCTGCGCAAGACGCCGTGGGCGCGAGAGAAGGTCGAAGGTCTCTACCTCTTCATGCTGCGCGAAGTCAAACGCAGCCAGCCCACCGCACACAACTTTCCACCGCCCAAAGCCGGCAAGCCACCGTCCGCCGGCCTCTGACTGGCGCGGCCGGCATACCCATGGCCACACCTCGCAAGCTGGCGCCCCCCGACGATACACCGCTCGCCCTGGTGCATGCCGACGACAGCCTGCTGGTCTTCAACAAACCTGCCGGCCTTCTCTCAGTGCCCGGGCGCGGCGACGACAAGCAGGATTGCCTGAGCGCACGGGTGCAGGTCCATTACCCCGAAGCCCTGGTGGTGCACCGGCTGGACATGGCCACCTCGGGGCTGATGCTGATGGCGCGCAACGCAGCCATGCAGCGGGCGCTCAGTGCGCTGTTTGCGACGCGGCAGATGCACAAGCGCTACGCCGCGGTGGTCGATGGCGAAATGCTTTCATCAAACACCGAAGACGGCTGGGGCCTGATTGATCTGCCGATCGCCGTGGACTGGCCGCGCCGGCCGCTGCGCATCATCGACAGCGTGCATGGCAAACCCAGCCAGACGCGCTGGCGCACGTTGTCGTTCGACGATACCAGCCACAGCACGCGGGTCGAGCTTGAACCCCTCACCGGTCGATCGCACCAGTTGCGCGTGCACCTGCAGGCACTGGGCCATGCCATCTTGGGTGATTCACTTTACGCCACCCCTGCCGCACAGGCCAAATCACCCCGCTTGCTGCTGCATGCCTGCGCCTTGAAGTTCGTCCATCCCGCCACTGGCGAGCCGTTGGCTTTTCAAAGCATTCCCGACTTTTGACGCCAGCTTGTCGAACGCGGTAATCTGTCGACTCGCGTTCGATGCCGAACGTTGGAGAATTTCATGCGCCCTGCAGTAGCCATTTCCCTAACTCCTCCCTCCGCTCCTCACGCCACAGCACAGCGCCTGTTGCGTCGGCGCACAGTGACTGCAGCACTGATAGCAGCGCCTGCGCTCTGGCTGGGCCCGCGCGCCCAGCCCGTGCCCGGTCGCCGCCTCACGCCGGCGCAGACAGAAGGTCCGTTCTACCCCGTCACATTCCCCAAAGACAGCGACCACGACTTGTTGCGCAACGGCGCGCTGGATTACTCCAGCGGCCAAAGAGCTTGGCTGGAAGGCAGCGTCAGTGACCTGGCTGGCAAGCCAGTGTCCGGCGCGCAGGTGGAGATCTGGCAATGCGACCACGCCGGTCATTACCACCATGCCGGCGACGGTGACCGGGCCGACCGGCGCTTTCAGGGCTTTGGCCGTGTGACGGTGGCCGCCGATGGGCGCTACCGCTTTCGCACCATCCGTCCGGTCGCCTACAGCGGG
>CALSAU010000219.1:0-4692 GCA_943372985.1 Polaromonas sp. YR568
TCCGCTATTTCAAATAGTGCTTTTTCATTTCACATTAAGAAATAAATGGCGCTACTAACCATCTCTCATCAACCATAAGCGGTCTTTCCAACCACTTCTTGCACAACACTTACATCCAACCACTGCGGCTCAAGCTGTGTTGAGGCAAACATCCTCTAGGGCACCTGGCCCTCGAAGGGGCGGCAACAACCCGTTCTGACCTTAAACTGCATCTCCTCCCCGGAATGCCATGTCCAACCCAGACACCCTGCCCTCCCCCAGCACCGCCAGCCCCGTCAGCGCTGCGACGCCTGCGCCACTGGCCCTGTGGCGCCGGTGGTGGCGCAAGCAATCGCCCTCGCGGCAGGACCGCTTCATCACACTCGGCCCGCTGGCAGCGGTGGTGCTCTTTCTGGCGGCGGTGATTGCAGCCTTCGGCTATCTGCGTATTGAGGAGATTGACCGGGAACAGCAGGCCGTCAAACGCGACGTGGAATACGCCCAGCAGCGCCTGCGTCTGCGGCTGCTGGAACGACAGGAACAGCTGATGCGGATTGGCCGCGATGTCTCCAACAAGGAGATTGACCGCGAGGAGTTCATCTCGCAGGCCGAATCGCTGGTCAACCAATACCCCGAGCTGATGGCCGTCAGCTGGGTCGACAGCCGGCGCCGCGTGGTGGTGACCTATGCATCCCCCAGCGCCAACGCCGGTCAGATCCGCAGCCCGGGCGACGTGCTTCGTACCGGCGAGACCGATGGCACCTATGAGCTGGCGCGCGACCTGCGCCAACCGGTGTACTCGAGGCCCCTGTTGGCGAAGGAGGCCACCGGAGACAAGGCCCCGACGCTGCAACTGCAGGTGCCGCTAGACGAACAGGGCAAGTTTGCTGGCGTGATCATGGGTGAGTACTCCGTTGATGGGCTGCTGCGCTTTGGCGTTCCGACCGAGGTCGCCGCCAAGTACGCCGTGACGCTGGTGACTGACAAGAACGAAATACTGGCTGGCAGCATGCCACCGCCGCCCAACCGCGCCGCGCGGCTGCTGCCGTGGGCCGATGCCGCGGCCGAGTACGAGATTCCGGTGTCACCGGTCGGCAATGGGCTGCTGATCCGCGCCGAGGGCTATCGTGCCTCGCTGGGCGTGGTCGGCAGCGGATTCTTCTGGCTGGTCAGCGCCCTGAGCGCGCTGACGGTGTGGATGCTGCTGGGCACCTGGCGCCACACGCGCCGCCGAGTGCAGGCGCAGCAGGCCCTGATTTCAGAAACCAACTTCCGGCGTGCGATGGAAAACTCCATGCTCACCGGCATGCGTGCGCTGGACCTGCAAGGCCGCATCACCTATGTGAACCCGGCTTTCTGCCAGATGACCGGCCTCACCGAAGCTGAACTGGTCGGGCAGACGCCGCCCTTCCCCCACTGGCCAGAGTCTGAAATCGACATCCTGATGGCACGGCTGGACGACGAGCTGCATGGCCGCACGCCACCCGGCGGGTTCGAGGTGCGCGTCAAGCGCAAGAACGGCCAGATTTTCGACGCCCGCATGTATGTCTCGCCGCTGATTGACCCGCGCGGCCAGCAGACCGGCTGGATGACTTCGATGACGGACATCACCGAGCCTAAGCGCATCCGCGAAGAGCTGTCGGCCTCGTACGAGCGCTTCACCACCGTGCTGGAAGGTCTGGACGCCGCCGTGTCCGTCGCCCCGCTCGGCAGCGAGGAACTGCTGTTTGCCAACAAGCTGTACCGCTCATGGTTTGGCGGCGAAGTCTCCGGCCATGTGAACCTGATCGCGCAGGCCGGCGTTCCGGCAGCGGCGCCCAGTGAAGACGCCATGGACGCCGTCGACGGACTCGCCGGCCTGCCCACCGACGCGCTGACCGACGCACTGGCAGAAAACGCGGAGATTTTTGTCCCCGAGCTTGCCAAGTGGCTGGAAGTGCGCTCGCGCTACCTCACCTGGGTCGACGGGCGTCTGGCGCAGATGGTGATTGCCACCGACATCACGCCCCGCCGCCGGGCCGAGGAGCAGGCCGCCCTGCAGGCCGAGCGGGCCCAGACCGCTAGCCGGCTGATCACCATGGGCGAGATGGCGTCGAGCGTGGCGCATGAGTTGAACCAGCCGCTCACCGCCATCAACAACTACTGCAACGGCATGGTGTCGCGCATCAAGGCCCAGCAGATCAGCAACGAAGACCTGCTGATGGCGCTGGAGAAAACCGCCAGGCAGGCGCACCGGGCGGGCCAGATCATCCAGCGCATTCGCGCCTTTGTGAAGCGCAGCGAACCCAACCGCACCCGGTCTGATGTGCCGACCATCGTCAGCAACGCGATGGAGCTGGCCGATATTGAACTGCGCCGCCACCATGTGCGGCTGTCGCACTACATCGCCGCGCGCCTGCCCTCCATTCTGGTGGACCCGATCCTGATCGAGCAGGTGCTGATCAACCTGATGAAAAACGCGGCCGAATCCATCGAGCAGGCACGCCTACCCGCCGCCCGCCGCAGCGTGGAGCTGCGCGTGGTGCCCAAAACCATCGACGATCAGCCGGTGGTCGAGTTTTCGGTGCTGGATTCCGGCCGCGGACTCTCGCCGGAAGTGATGGGGCGGCTGTACGAAGCCTTCTACTCGACCAAGGCCGAAGGCATGGGCATCGGCCTCAAGCTGTGCCGCAGCATTGTGGAGTCTCACCAGGGGCGGATGGATGCGGAGAACCTCTACAATGGCGAGGAGGTCGTCGGGTGCAGGTTCACCTTCTGGTTGCCGGTGACACCCCTGCTGTCATCCGCGCCCGCCACCGACGGCTCAGCCATCAGGGACGCACGCATTCACTGACGAATCAAAAGAGACATGGCAGGGCCACGCTGCTGACAACAAGAGTCAAGACGAAGAAATTCACTGAAAAGGTTTGGCATGAGTTTGATCCCCAAAAAAGGCACGGTCTACGTCGTTGACGACGACGAAGGCGTGCGCGACTCACTGCAATGGCTGCTCGAAGGCAAGGACTATCGGGTGCGCTGTTACGACTCGGCCGAGACCTTCCTGTCCCGCTACGACCCGCGTGAAGTGGCCTGCCTGATCGTCGACATCCGCATGGGCGGCATGACCGGCCTGGAGCTGCAGGATCGCCTGGTCGAGCGCAAGTCACCGCTGCCCATCGTCTTCATCACCGGCCACGGCGACGTGCCCATGGCCGTCAACACGATGAAAAAAGGCGCGATGGATTTCATCCAGAAGCCCTTCCAGGAAGAAGCGCTGGTCAATCTGGTGGAGCGCATGCTGGAGCAGGCCAAGGATGCCTTCGCTGGCCACCAGCAGTCCGCCAGCCGCGACGCCCTGCTGGCCAAGCTCACCTCGCGCGAGGCGCAGGTGCTCGAACGCATCGTCGCCGGGCGCCTGAACAAGCAAATCGCTGACGATCTGGGCATCAGCATCAAGACGGTAGAAGCCCACCGCGCCAACATCATGGAAAAGCTCAACGCCAACACCGTGGCCGACCTGCTCAAGATCGCCCTCGGCCAGAACGCGAACGCCAAAACCTGACCCGGCGCCTTTCACCGCCACAACGCCCGCGCCTGCAGCCTTCGCGGGCGTTTCTCTCGGAGAACCCGCCATGACGGCCCAACTCATCGACGGCAACGCCCTTTCGAAACATCTGCGCACCGAAGTCGCGCAACGCGCCGCCGAGCTCAAGACCCGTGGCGTGACGCCCGGCCTGGCGGTGGTGCTGGTGGGTGACAACCCGGCCAGCCAGGTGTATGTGCGCAACAAGGTCAAGGCCTGCCAGGACAACGGCCTGCACTCGGTGCTGGAGCAGTACCCGGCGACGCTGAGCGAAGCCGATCTGCTGGCCCGCGTCGATGCCCTGAACAATGACCCGACCATCCACGGCATCCTGGTCCAGCTGCCGCTGCCGCCGCACATTGACGCGCAAAAAGTCATCGAGGCGATTTCACCCGCCAAAGACGTGGACGGCTTTCATGTCGCCAGCGCGGGTGCGCTGATGGTTGGCCAACCCGGCTTCTGGCCCTGCACACCCTACGGCTGCATGAAGATGCTGGAGAGCATTGGTTACCAGCTCAAGGGCAAGCACGCGGTAGTGATTGGCCGCAGCAACATTGTGGGCAAACCGATGGCGCTGATGCTGCTGCAGCAGAACGCCACAGTGACCATTTGCCACAGCGCAACCGCCGACCTCAAGGCCATGACGCTGCAGGCTGATGTGGTGGTGGCGGCGGTGGGCAAGCGCAATGTGCTGACGGCCGACATGGTCAAGCCCGGCGCGGTGGTGATTGACGTCGGCATGAACCGCAACGAAGAAGGCAAGCTCTGCGGTGACGTGGACTTTGCGGGTGTGAGCCAGGTGGCGGGCTACATCACGCCCGTGCCAGGCGGCGTCGGCCCCATGACCATCACGATGCTGCTGGTCAACACGCTAGAAGCGGCTGAGCGCGTCTAGTTCTGCCCTGTTGCTGGAGCCGTGCGCGTCAGGCGCCACAGGGCTGCACCCGCGCAGAGCCACTGCGCCAGGTACATCGCACTGCCCAGGCCATGCCAAAGTCTCAGATTACCCCCTTCGGCACGCGCACTCACGATGCGGGCCGACACGCCAAACTCCACCAGCAAGGCGAGCAGCAAACCAGCTACCACCAGCTTCATGGCCGCTGAAGCCCAGGCCGAGTGCGTGGGTCCGTCCTTGCGATTGAAAGCAGTCA
>CALSAU010000220.1:0-4661 GCA_943372985.1 Polaromonas sp. YR568
TGACGGGCCTGCTGGTGGCCAGCGCCTTGTCGCTGTTCCTGTTCACCGCCATTGCCGGTCGCCTGTGGTGCGGGTTCACCTGCCCGCAGACGGTTTACACCGAAATGTTTCTCTGGATAGAGCGCAAGGTGGAAGGCGATCGCAGCGCGCGATTGCGGCTGGACGGCGCGCCGCTTTCTGCCGGAAAGCTCGGCAAAAAGTGGCTGAAGCACTTCCTCTGGATCAGTGTGGCGATGTGGACTGGCTTTACCTTTGTGGCTTATTTCGTGCCGGTGCGCGAGTTGCTGCAGCAGTTTCTGCAGATGCGGATGGACGGCTGGGAAGTCTTCTGGGTGCTGTTCTATGGCTTTGCCACCTACGGAAACGCTGGCTTTCTGCGCGAACAGGTCTGCAAGTACATGTGCCCGTATGCACGTTTTCAGAGCGCCATGTTCGACAAGGACACCCTGATCGTCAGCTACGACGCCGAGCGGGGCGAGCCCCGCGGCGGACGCTCGCGCCAGGCCAACCTGGCCGAGCTGTCGCTGGGGGCCTGTGTCGATTGCACCCTGTGCGTACAGGTCTGCCCGACCGGCATCGACATCCGCGAAGGCCTGCAGTACGAATGCATTGGCTGCGCCGCCTGTGTGGACGTGTGCGACGGCGTGATGGACCGGATGGGCTACCCGCGCGGCCTGATCCGCTTTACCACAGAGAACGCCTTGGCCGGCAAGTGGGGCGCTGCGCGCATCTGGCGGCGGGTGCTGCGCCCGCGCATCCTGATCTACAGCGCACTGTTGGGCGTGGTCTGTCTGGCGCTGCTGTGGAGCCTGATGGCACGCGTGCCGCTGAAGGTCGATGTGGTGCGCGACCGCACAGCGCTTTCGCGCATCGTGGCGGGCGGACGGCTGGAAAACGTCTATCGCCTGCAGATCATGAATGCCACCGAGCAGCCACAGCGCTACCGCATCGCAGCGGCCGGTCTGGAGGGCCTCGCGGTCGCCTCAGACGCCGAGGTGCTGGTCGGCCCGACCGAATCGCGCTGGGTCGCTGTGCGTTTGCAGATTCCCTATGGCTCGGCCGAGGCTGGCTCGCATCCGATCGAGTTCCGCATTGCCGATGAGCCGGGCCATGCGCACGTCGAAGAGAAATCGGTGTTTCTGGTTCCACGATGAAAGGATGTTCATGACCACCTTGCCCACCCCTTCCATCCCAGGCGCCCCCTGGTGGAAACATGGCCATGTCTGGCTGGTGATTTCCGGTCCGGCGCTGGTGATCGTCGCCAGCGCGGTCACCATCTTCCTGACGCTCAAGTACCCGGATACCGTGATTCGCACGCAGCCGGCGCCGCAGGTCGTCAAGTACAGCGCGCCGAGCCAGCCGGTGAGCCACCGGGCACTGGCGCCGGCGCTGGAAGGGCGCAACCACGCGGCGACACCTGATCGGTCATCGCAGCCTCAGCGTCCGTAAGCGGTTCGCGGCTACACCACCAGACCCATCACGAGAAATACAAGGAGACCCATGATTCCCGCCAAGAAGATTCTGGGTATTGCCTGGCCGGCCTTCCTCTCGGCCTGCCTGCTGCAGGTGCTGCTGTTCGGGCTGTTCGACCCGGAAGAGCTGCAGCGCTTCGGGCAGCCTGTGGGCCTGTCCCGCCTGGGCTTGCAGACGGCCGCCTTCTTTGTGTTCTGGCTGGCGTGCGGGGCATCGAGCGCCATGACCTTGCTGCTGACGGAAACCGAACCTGGTGCCAAGCACAGGTCATCACCACCGACGGCAGAGCGCTGACAACACCCGAGGGGCGCCACGCCAGGTGGCAATGTTCGGACGGGACTAAAGAGGCGGACGGTAAGATGAGACTCCACTTCCGGGCGCCACCCATGTCCCTTTTTCCTCACGTCGGCGATGCCGTGCCGAAACGCCAGCAATCGATGGCGATTGTCCTGTCCGTGATCGCCACCCTGACGTTTCTGGCGGTCACGATACTGGCGTCCCGCCAGGAGGCCGCTTCGCGCCCGCTGCTGTTCATTGTGGTGGCACTCGCGGCTACCAGCTGCGGCATGTCGTGGCTGCTGTTTGTGCGCAACGCGGCCCGCGACCGCGAGGGCAAACAGGCCCTCGAAGGCGCCGACGCCCGGCTGGCCGGTCTGCTCGACTCGGCCATGGATGCCATCATCACCGTCGACAGTGACCAGAACGTCATTCTGTACAACAAGGCCGCCGAGCGGATCTTCGGCTGGCCCACGCGCGACATGCTGGGCCAGCCGCTCACGCGCCTCATTCCAGTGCGGCACCAGGGAGCGCATGGCGGGCAGGTCAAGCGTTTCGGCCAGACCGGCACGACATCGCGCCGCATGGGTGATGGCACGGTGCTCAATGGCCGCCGATCCAACGGCGAAGAGTTCCCCCTGGAGGCCTCAATCTCGCAGCTCGATACCGCGCACGGCAAGCTGTACACCGTGATCCTGCGCGACGTGACCGAGCGCGTCCGCGCCAGCGAGGAGCTGAGCGCTTTCGCATCGGCCGCCCACGCCATCCGCGAGAGCGAAAAAACGCGGATTGCGCGCGAGCTGCATGACGAACTGGCCCAGTCGCTGACGGCCATCAAGATGGACGCCACCTGGATTCGCGAGGCCATGCCCCCGGATTCAGACGCCGTGCGCGCCAAGCTGGACGACATGCTGGGCCTGCTCGACACCACAGTTGCCGCCACCCGGCGCATTGCCTCTGACCTGCGGCCGTTGCTGCTCGATGACCTGGGCCTGGGGCCAGCGATCCAGTGGCTGACCCACAATTTCAGCCAGCGCCACGGCGTGCCGTGCAAGCTCTCGCTGGATGAAGAAGTGGAGCTGGGCGAGCCTTACGCCACTGCCGTCTTCCGCATCGTTCAGGAATCGCTGGTGAATGTGGCCAAGCATTCGGGTGCCTCGCAAGTCGAGGTGCGCATTGCCCGCACCGCCACCGCAGTGGTTCTGGAAGTCAACGACAACGGCGCCGGGTTCTCGCCCGACGCACCCCGCAAGGCGGGATCGCTCGGCCTGATGGGCCTTCGCGAGCGGGCCCGATTGCTGCAGGGCACGGTGGACATCGACACCGCACCGGGCCGTGGCACGCAGATACGGGTCAGCATCCCGGTTCCGGAAACCGGCGATAAAGGAGAAAGCACGTGATCAGGATTGTGATTGCCGACGACCACGCCATCGTGCGGGAAGGGCTCAAACGCATCGTGTCATCGATTGCCGACATGGAAGTGGCCGGCGAGGCAGGCAACGGCACCGAAGTCATGCAGCGTGTGCGCGAACTGGCGTTTGATGTGCTGGTGCTGGACCTGTCCATGCCCGGGCGTAGCGGCATGGAGCTGATCAAGCTGATCCGCAGCGAAAAGCCGCAGCTGCGCATTCTGGTGCTCAGCATGCACCAGGAGCTTCAGTACGCAGTGCGCGCCATCAAGAACGGTGCCAGCGGTTACCTGACCAAGGAAAGCGCGCCCGCCCAGCTGGAGCAGGCCCTGCGCAAGGTGGCCTCGGGTGGCGCTTTCATCAGCGCCGAGGTGGCCGAGCAACTGGCGCTGGGTGCCATGCCCGGCAATCAGGCGGTTCCCCACGAAAGCCTGTCCAACCGCGAGTTCGAGGTGCTGCAGCTGCTGGTGGCCGGTGTGTCGATGACCGACATCGCCACCCAGCTGAACCTGTCGGTCAAGACCGTCAGCACCCACAAGACCAACCTGATGCAGAAAATGGGCCTGCAGAACCAGAGCGAGCTGATCCGCTACGCGCTCAAGCACGGGTTGACCGAGCCGCTTGACCCCTGACCCTGGCCTGCGATTCCCCGGCGTTTGCTGGCCTGGAACCGCAAAAGTGCAGGGCGTTGACAAGGGTCAACACCACCCGCCGGGTGTCTGCCTACAGTCGAGCCATGCACACTCTGAAACGGGGCTGTCGTGGGCAATGAACTCAGACGCTTGCTGGTCCATGCGGACGCTTCGGCGCAATTCGCCCAGCGCCTGGACTTTGCCTGCCGGCTGGCCGCCCAGCACGGCGCGGGCATCACTGCGCTCTATGCGTCACCTTCCACCTTCGAGCCGCCTTCGGTGTCACCAGGTCTGGAAGCTGCTCTGACGGTCAAGCGCAAGAACGCAGAGGACGCTGGTCTGGCCAAGGCCCGTGCGCTGTTCGAGCAATGCAAGCCGCCAGGGCTGCCTGCTGCGTGGGCCGAGGTTCGCGACTCCGCACTGGCTCCGGCCGTTGCCGAGCAGGCGCTTTATGCCGACCTGCTGGTGCTGGGCCAGCACGATGCGGGCGAGGGCAGGGCCAGCCGTCTGCCGATGGACTTTCCGGAAACCGTGATTGCCCTGAGCGGCAGGCCGGCGGTGGTGCTTCCCTACACCTCGGCCCGACCGGACCTGCCCGCCCACGTCGTGATCGCCTGGAAGCCCAACCGGGCCACTGCGCAGGCGGTGGCGACAGCGCTGCCCATCCTGCGGGACGCGCGCTCGGTCACGGTGCTGAGCTGGGGCGCTGCCGGCGTCACGGCAGACACTGACATGAGCATCGTCTCCTACCTAAAGGACCATGGCATTCAGGCGGAGTGGCAGCGTGAAAACCTGGAGCCGGACAACCTGGGTGAGGTGCTTCTTTCCCGCGCCTTTGACCTGCATGCCGACCTGCTGGTGATGGGTTGCT
>CALSAU010000221.1:0-4635 GCA_943372985.1 Polaromonas sp. YR568
GGTTTGAGCAAGGGCTGGTGCCCGACCACGCCCAGCCCCTTGACTTCTTCGGTGTGGCCGTTGGCATCGCTGATGACCCAGTGCCGTGAAATCAGCTGGGCTGCCACATCGCCGGTGTTGGTCAGCGTGACGGTGTAGGCAAATCCGTAGACGTGTTCGTCCGGCGCCGACTGGTCGGGCAGGTACTGGGGGACGACATCACATGAAAACTGGTATTTGGGCATGGCGGAAGGAAACGTTGGCCTGCATGTTAACCGTGTGGAATCGGCGCGCGGTGACACCCGGTCACGGTCTGGTGACGATTGGCGCGCTTGCTGCCACAATCGTGCCATGAGTCAAAAAACCGCGCCCGTGTACCGTATCGCCCCCTCCATTTTGTCTGCCGATTTCGCCCGTCTCGGCGATGAACTCAAGGCGGTGATTGCCGCCGGTGCCGACTGGATCCACTTTGACGTGATGGACAACCATTACGTGCCCAACCTGACCTTCGGCCCGATGATCTGCCAGGCGCTCAAGCCCCATGCGAAGAAAGCCGATGGCACCGCGGTTCCGATCGATGTGCACCTGATGGTGCAGCCGGTCGACGCGCTGGCTGCCGCCTTCGCCGATGCGGGCGCCGACCTGATCAGCTTTCACCCGGACGCTTCGGGTCATGTACACCGCAGCATCCAGGCTATCAAATCCAAAGGCTGCAAGGCCGGTCTGGTGTTCAACCCGGCAGCGCCCATGGACGTGCTCGACTGGGTGATTGACGACATCGACCTGATTCTCATCATGAGCGTCAACCCCGGCTTTGGCGGGCAGAGCTTCATCGATTCGGCCCTGCGCAAGATCGAGCAGGCCAGGGCCCGCATCGACGCATCGGGCAAGGACATCCGGCTCGAAGTGGACGGTGGTATCAAGACCGACAACATCGCACGTGTGGCCGCTGCGGGCGCCGATACCTTTGTGGCCGGCAGTGCCATTTTTGGCAAACCGGATTACAAGGCGGTGGTCGACGCCATGCGCTCGGCGCTGGCGGGCTGAACCGGGCACCGTCGGCCGCTCGACCCCTCACCGGACCTGACTTGAACCCGCCATCCGTCAGCGCAGCGATCCGGCCGCGCATCTTGCTGATCGAGGATTCCGACGACATCCGGTTTTTCCTGACCAGCCTGCTCGCGGATGCGCACGAGGTCATGGCCGCCGCCTCGGGCCAGCAGGGCCTGGAAATGGCGCTGTCCACCGAGCGGCCTGACCTGATCCTGCTCGACGTCGTGATGCCCGACATGAACGGCTACGAGGTGATGGAGAAGCTGCGCCAGCAGGCCCGCAGCGCAGACATTCCGGTGATCTTCCTCACCGCCCTGAGCAGCGTGGAGGAAGAGCAACGCGGTCTGGACATGGGCGCCACCGACTACATCTTCAAACCCATCAGCCCGCCCATCCTGCTGGCGCGCGTGAAGCTGCATCTGGAGCGCAGCGCCAATGCGCAGCGGCTCAAGGCGCTGTCCGAGCAGCTGTCGCGTTACCTGGCGCCGCAGGTCTACCAGTCGCTGTTTGACGGGTCGAGGCAGGCCGAAATCCAGACCCAGCGCAAGCGGCTGACGGTGTTTTTCTCGGACATCAAGAACTTCACCGCCTCCACCGCCCAGTGGCAGCCCGAGGAGGTGACCTTCCTGCTCAACAGCTACCTCGAAGAAATGTCGCTGGTGGCGGCGGATTTCGGCGGCACGCTGGACAAGTTCATCGGCGATGCCATCGTCATTTTCTTTGGTGATCCGCACACCCTCGGCCCACGCGAAGACGCCTTGCAGTGCGTGCGCATGGCCGTGGCCATGCAGCAGCGCCTCAAAGAGTTGCAGGTGCGCTGGCGCACCATGGGCATTCACAAGATCTTCGAGATTCGCATCGGCATCAACTCCGGCTACTGCGATGTGGGCAACTTCGGCAGCAAGCTGCGCATGGACTACACCATCATCGGGCGCGAAGTGAATCTTGCGGCGCGTCTGGAGCAGGCCGCCGAGCCCGGCGAAATCCTGATTTCGGCAGAAACCCACGCACTGGTTCGGTACGACATCGAGTCCGACCCCCGGCCCCCAGTGGTGGCCAAGGGGTTTGCAGAGCCGATCACCGTGCATGCGGTGCGGCAGCCACGCCACGACCCGGGCGCAAGCGATGTCATCAGCTGCAACCGGCCGGGACTGCGGCTGGACATGGATGTGGGTCGGTTGACCGGATCGGCGCGAACGGAAGCGGCGGCTGACCTGCGCGCAGCGCTCGCCCGGCTGGAAACAGCACCCGGTATGGCCGCAGTGCCAGCCCCGGTCGCCGCTGCGGCAACCCCGCAGGCAGCCCCCCAGCCCGTCACACCGGATCTGGCCGATCAGTTGCTGGCAACACCGATTTCCGGACTGGATGCCGCACTGGGTCTGACCCGTGCCATGGGCATGAAAGCGCTGTATGCCTCCATGCTCCAGCGTTACCGCGATGGCCGTCGCCAAGCGGCCCAGCAGATACGCGACGCCATCGCTGCAGGCGACTTGGCCGGCGCGGAAGGCATGGCCCACTCGCTTCGCGGGGTGTCGGCCCAGATTGGTGCCACCGCCGTGGCCGAAGGCGCGACAGCGCTGGAACACGGGATTTCCGCCGGGCAGCCTGTTGAGCAGCTGATGGAGCTGCTCGACCAGATGCAGCCCGCGCTGAGCGGTCTGCTGGCGGCGCTCGATGCCGCGTTCGAGCGGGTGCACCGGCCGAACTGATCCCGCGCGGACACAGGGATTGGGAGCGCATTCGGGTGACCGGCGATACGTTAAGCTTCAGGGAAGCGGCGGGCACCTGCCGACCATTCCAGCCCCCCTCCAGCACAGGAGCTGAGCCTTGCAGTACAACGACATTTACACGGTGACCTCCAAGGGCAGGGAAGAACTGCGCGGCGCAGTCACGACCTTGAGCTCCGACGAACTGGACCTGCTGGTACGGATCGATGGCAAGCTGACGCTCAGCCAGATTCAGCTGGGCATGCACGAGTCCACGATGGCCGGATTTGACCGCGCGCTCGGGTCGCTGATCCGACTGGGGCTGGTCGAACAGGCCGAGCCCGATCCCTTTGCCGATTCGCTGCAGATGCATGTCAGCCAGTTTGCATTGATGGAAGACGACTCCGAGGCTGAGGCCTGCGCCGCCTCGCTGGCCAGCAACAACTATTACGTGCGCATCGCCCGCACCCGTCCGCCGGTCCGCCGGCTGGCACCCGGGGAGAAGTACTCGGCCATCCTGGTGGACGATGAGGCGCCTCTGGCCAAGTTCCTCAGTCATTACCTGATTTACGAGGGGTTTGACGTTCGTATTGCCGGCAACCGCGATGAGGTGGTGGCCGAGTTCCGCAAACCGCCAGTCCCCGATCTGGTCCTGCTCGACGTGGTGCTGCCTGATGCGGACGGTTTTGACATCCTGTCCAAGATTCGCGCCCACCCCCGGCTGAAGGATGTGCCGGTCATCATGCTCACCGGCAAATCCAGCCGGGAGGCGGTGCTCAAGGGCCTGTCACGTGGCGCCGACGGCTACATCACCAAGCCTGTCGAGACCGATTCACTCCTGCAAGCGGTGCGGACCGTGATGGGCCTTCATTAGCCCCGCCTGCCGTCAGCGGCCAGCCTGCAGCTCCCCGATCATGATGGTCCTGATGACTTCGCAACACCTGCAGCCCAGCGGGCGGGGAAGGTTGTCATGAAGGGGGCTTTCCGCATCTCCACCCACGTCATGCTGGCGCTGGGTCTGGCTTTGCTGGTGATCAGTGTGACCATCTCCTACCTCACGATCAGCACGCTTGTCGAGGATGCGCGCGAGGAGGCGAAGAACCAGGAAGGCACCATCGTGCTTGAGCGGGTGGTGACGCAATTCAGGTTCACCGAAGCGCTGCTGCGCCGCTATGTGCTGACGGCCCAGCCCATGGATCTGGAGGCCTACCAGAAGTCCCGCGACCTGCTGACCGCCCAGCTCACCGCACTGATCGGCAAGGATGTGCTGCCTAGCACGAGCCAGAACGACATCCGGCCGCTGCGTGACCTGATTGCGCAGCGCGTCCAGTCCATGGACCTGACGGCGCAGGCGCGCGGTGAGCAAGGGCTGGAAGCCGCTGCCGCCAGGGCGGGCAGCCCCGTGAACCGGCAGCTCGACAACGACATTGACAAGCTCTTTGGCCAGATCAAGAACGACAGCAGCCTGTCGATTGCCAGATCCAAGGTCGATACCGAGCGCTCGTCAGAGATGGCCAAGCGGCTGATCCTGGTCACTGGTTTGCTGTCGCTGCTGACGTTCTGGTGGGCCATCAGCCGGCTGGAACGCGCACAGCGCCGGCAGAGTGTCGTCGAGGCACAGCTTACCGACAGCGAGGCCATGAGCCGCGCCATTACCGACAGCATGGCCGAGGGGCTGG
This sequence comes from Polaromonas sp. YR568, assembly GCA_943372985.1. Taxonomy (GTDB): domain Bacteria; phylum Pseudomonadota; class Gammaproteobacteria; order Burkholderiales; family Burkholderiaceae_C; genus Polaromonas. The sequence goes on from CALSAU010000221.1 coordinate 4,418, forward strand.
TGACAGCGACTGCCGATGGCGTGGTGGTGAGCGCCAACACAGCGGTACGGCACATGTTCGGCTACCGCGCTGAAGAACTTCTGGGCCAGAACGTCACCATGCTGCTGCCAGAGCGTTACCGCATGGGCTTCGTGGCGTTTTTTTCCACGCTGCCCAAGCGCGAGGTGGGTTTTCGCGAGTGGGACACCAAGACGCTCGCGCTTCGCCGCGATGGCGTG
>CALSAU010000222.1:0-4605 GCA_943372985.1 Polaromonas sp. YR568
AGGGAGCCAATTGCGTCGCTGCCAACAGCCCCGGCGTGCAGGTGGGCACCGTGCGCGAGCCGACCGACAGCGCAGCGGGCCTGGTGTCCGTCAATCTGCCGCGTGACGCGTCTGCCTCTGGTGGCTTGTTCCGCTTCTCGTTGCCGCAGAGCCTGCTGGCCCAGGCAGCTGCTGGTGCACCAGTGACGGTGACCACGCTCACGGGTCTGCCCTTGCCGGCATGGGTGCGCTTCGACGCGCAGAGCCAGTCGTTTGTAGCCACACAGCCGCCAGCGGGCGGGCTGCCGCTGCAACTGCGCGTGAGCGTCGGCGGCCGGGTGGTGGTGATGACGATTTCGCAGGCGCCTGTACAACCGGCAAGCCCCCGTGGCGTGGTGGTCGATGGTGGTGCCGCCACCGTGGGCAGCACCCAAGGCTGAACCCGGCGGGACTTGAGGGTGAGGGGGCTCAGCCCCGCATCAGCGCTTCAATCTCGTCGGCCTTCACTGGCACGCCGCGCGTCATCAGCTCGCAGCCTTTGGCGGTGACCAGCGCATCGTCTTCGATGCGGATGCCGATGTTCCAGAACTCCTTGGGCACGCCCTTGGCCGGCCGCACATAAATGCCCGGTTCGATGGTCAGCACCATGCCAGGCCGCAAGATGCGTGAGGGCTTGCGCATCACGGTCTGGCCCAAAGCGTCTTTCTCTTCGCGCGGCTTGCTGCCGGGCTCGGTGTAGTCGCCGCAGTCGTGCACGTCCATGCCCATCCAATGACCGGTGCGGTGCATGTAGAACTGGCGGTAGGCGCCGGACTCCAGCACGTCATCGACGCTGCCGTGCTTGGCCTTGGGCAGCAGGCCGGTGTCGAGCATGCCCTGCACCAGCACCCGCGTGGCCGCTTCGTGCGGATCCAGAAAGCGCTTGCCCGGTTTGGTGACCTTCACCGCAGCGTCCTGTGCGGCCAGCACGATGTCGTACAGCGTGCGCTGGGCGGGCGTGAACTTGCCGTCGGCCGGGAAGGTGCGTGTGATGTCGCTGGCGTAGCCGTCGAGCTCGCAGCCGGCGTCGATCAGGCACAACTGGCCGGGTTTCAGTTCGGTGTCGCCGGCGCGGTAATGCAGGATGCAGGCGTTGGCGCCTGCGGCCACGATGCTGCCATAGGCGGGGAACTGCGAGCCATGGCGGCGGAACTCGTGCAGCAGCTCGGCTTCAAGGTGGTACTCACGAAGCCCGCCTTTGACGCCTGTGCGCAGCATGGCGGCCGAGGTCATCATGGCGCGCACATGGGCACCGGCCGAGATCTGCCCGGCGCGGCGCAGGATGGCGATCTCGTGGCTGTCTTTCACCAGCCGCATCTCGTCGAGCAGCTTGCACAGGTCGTGTTGGCTCTGCGGGCATTCGGCGCCGAAGCGCACCCGGGCGCGCACCTTGTTCAGCCAGCTGTCGACCTGTGTTTCCAGGCCCTTGTGGGTGGCAAACGGAAACCACACCGCCAGCTGGTTGGCCAGCAGCTGCGGCATCTTGTCGTCGAGCGTGTCCACAGCGAAGGCGGCATCCACGCCGAGTGCGGCCACTGCTGCCTTGGGGCCGAGGCGAATGCCGTCCCAGATCTCGCGTTCGAGGTCTTTCGGGCGGCAAAACAGCGTGGTCTTGCCGGTGGACTCGATCACCAGCCAGCCCTGCGGCTCGGTGAAGCCGGTCAGGTAATAAAAGTAGCTGTCGTGCCGGTAGGGAAAGTCGCTGTCGCGGTTGCGCGGGTACTCGGGTGCGGTGGGCAGTAGCGCGATGCCGCCGCCGGCAGCTTTCAGTGCGCGGGCGATGGTGGCGCGGCGTTTGGCGTATACAGCGGTGGTAGAGGTGGTCATGTCGCTTCCGTGTTGCCGCTGGGCGCGGTCAGTCGTTCAATTCAGCTATTCAACTCGGCCAGACGCTCCGGTGTGCCGACGTCGGTCCATGCGCCTGAATATAGCGCCGCCGTCACCTGCTCGTGCTGCATGGCGGCACGAAGCAGCGGCGCCAGTGCGGCTTTCTGGCCGGGCGGGGTGTTGGCAAACAGGGCGGGGCGGTACAGGCCCACCGTGCTGTAGGTGTATTTGATGTCGGCGTCATTGAGCGCCAGCCCGTCAGCTGAGAGGCCAAAGTCGCCCTTGGGGTTGTGCGGCGGGTTGGGCACCAGATAGATGTGGGCCAGTGCGTTTGAGGCTGCAAAGGCGGCTGCGTCGGCTGCCGGAAACGTAAAGCCCGGCATGTACACATCGCCCGCCACCAGCCAGAACGGCTCGTCGCGCAGCAGCGGCAACGCGGTGGCAATGCCGCCTGCGGTTTCGAGCGCGCCACCAAAGCGGGCGCCTTCATGGGAATAGCGGATGCGCAGGCCGAAAGCGCTGCCATCGCCCAGCGCGGGCGCGAACTGTTCCTCCAGCCAGGCGGTGTTGATGACCACATCGCGCACGCCGGCGCGCGCCAGGCTTTCGAGATGCCACGCAATCAGCGGCTGGCCCTGCACCGCCAGCAGTGGTTTGGGACAGGCGTCGGTCAGGGGGCGCATGCGCTCGCCGCGTCCGGCGGCTAGGATCAGGGCTTGGGTGCTCATGTGTGGCGGATTATCGCTGCCCCGCTTCAGGCTGACACAGCAAAGCCTGAAGCACCGCTTTGAGCATGGCTAAACAGCTATTTATTTCATAGCATCGCCTCGTCCGTGGCCGTGTCCGGGTGGGTCATCGGGTTCCGCCATGCCCCATCCCTTAAAATTCGGGGTTTCCCCTGAGCCGATGGCCGCACGTCTCGAAAGAGCTTGTGGTGCCGATTCGGCCCCGGGCGCTGCGATTCCCGTCCCTCGTCTCCTCCTTCCACCCTGGACTCTCTATGGCTGACACCACCTCATCCCTCATGGCCAATTCCATCCGCGCACTGGCCATGGATGCTGTTCAACAGGCCAATTCCGGCCACCCCGGTGCCCCGATGGGCATGGCCGACATGGCAGTCGCCCTGTGGGGTCGCCACCTCAAGCACAGCCCGCACAACCCGCACTGGCTGGACCGCGACCGCTTTGTGCTGTCCAACGGCCATGGGTCGATGCTGATTTATGCGCTGCTGCACCTCACTGGCTACAAGCTGCCGATTGGCGAGCTGAAAAACTTCCGCCAGTTGCACAGCAAGACCGCTGGTCACCCCGAAGTGGGTGTCACCCCGGGCGTGGAAACCACCACCGGCCCGCTGGGCCAGGGCATCACCAACGCGGTGGGCATGGCGCTGGCCGAGAAGCTGCTGGCCAAGGAATTCAACCGCGAAGGCCACACCATCGTCGACCACCACACCTATGTCTTCATGGGTGACGGCTGCATGATGGAAGGCATCAGCCACGAAGCGGCGGCGCTGGCCGGCGCGTGGAAGCTGGGCAAGCTGATTGCGCTCTACGACGACAACGGCATTTCGATTGATGGCCAGGTCACGCCCTGGTTTGTTGACAACACCGCGCTGCGCTTTGCCGCCTACGGCTGGAACGTGATCGGCCCGGTGGACGGCCACGATGTGGATGCCGTGACGGCGGCGATTGCCGACGCCAAGAAATCCACCGACAAGCCCACGCTGGTCATCTGCAAGACGCACATCGGCAAAGGCTCGCCCAACCGCGCGAACACTGCCAAGGCCCACGGCGAGCCGCTGGGCGCCGAAGAAATCAAGCTCACGCGCGAGGCCCTGAACTGGCCGCACGCGCCGTTTGAGATTCCCAAGGAAAGCTACGACGCCTGGGACGCCAAGGCCAAAGGCCTCACCGCCGAAGCCGCATGGGACGCGAAATTCGCCGCCTACAAGGCCGCGCACCCGGAACTCGCTGCCGAGCTGGTGCGCCGCATGAAGGGCGAGCTGCCCAAGAGCTTCTCGCAGCTGGCGGTGGACACTGTCATCGGCGCCCACACCAAGGCCGAAACCGTGGCCTCGCGCAAGGCCTCGCAACTGGCACTCGAATCCTTCACCGCCGGCCTGCCCGAGCTGCTGGGCGGCTCGGCCGACCTCACCGGCTCCAACCTGACCAACACCAAGGCCACGCCGGCCCTGCGCTTTGACATGAACGGCGAAGTGGTGCTCACGCCCAACCCTGACGGCGTGGGTGTGATTGGCCGCCACATCAACTACGGCGTGCGCGAGTTCGGCATGGCTGCCATCATGAATGGCGTGGCACTGCACGGTGGCTACATCCCCTACGGCGGCACTTTCCTCACCTTCAGCGACTACAGCCGCAACGCCATCCGCATGGCTGCGCTGATGAAGCTGCGCGTGGTGCATGTGTTCACGCACGACTCGATTGGTCTGGGCGAAGACGGCCCGACGCACCAGTCGGTCGAGCACGCCGCCAGCCTGCGCCTGATCCCCAACCTCGATGTCTGGCGCCCTGCAGACACCGCCGAAACCGCCGTGGCCTGGGCCGTGTCGCTGCAGAACAGGACCAAGCCCACCGCGCTGCTGCTGAGTCGCCAGAACCTGCCTTACGCACCCAAAAACGATCTCGGTGAAATCAGCAAAGGCGCCTACGTGCTGGCCGAGCCCGCTGAAGTGGGCCTGAACAAAAAGGCCCAGGCCGTCATCATCGCTACCGGCTCCGAAGTGCAGCTCGCACTGAAGGC
>CALSAU010000223.1:0-4570 GCA_943372985.1 Polaromonas sp. YR568
ATGGACGGCAACCAGCTGGTGCTGGAGAACCTGCCTGAAGGCCCCGAGCCGATTGAGCTGGAAATCTTCACCACCACCTGCCCGGCGAAAAACACCAAGCTGATGGGCCTGTACGTGAGCAACGATTCCTTCTTCACCCAGTGTGAAGCCGAGGGTTTCCGCCGCATCACCTATTTCCTCGACCGGCCCGACGTGATGGCCAGCTACACCGTGACGCTGCGCGCCGACAAGGCCAAGTACCCGGTTCTGCTGTCCAACGGCAATCTGGTGGACCAGGGCATGCTCGACGATGGTCGTCACTTCGCCAAGTGGGTTGATCCACACAAGAAGCCCAGCTACCTGTTCGCCCTGGTGGCGGGCAAGCTGGTGGCCCGTGAGCAGCGCATCACCTCGCGCGGTGGCAAGGACCACCTGCTGCAGGTCTACGTGCGCCCCGGCGACCTCGACAAGACCGAGCACGCGATGAACTCGCTGATGGCCAGTGTGGCGTGGGACGAAGCGCGCTTCGGCCTGCCGCTGGATCTGGAACGCTTCATGATCGTCGCCACCAGCGACTTCAACATGGGTGCGATGGAGAACAAGGGCCTGAACATCGTCAACACCAAGTACGTGCTGGCCAACCAGGCCACCGCGACCGACACCGATTTCTCGAACATCGAAAGCGTGGTTGGCCACGAATACTTCCACAACTGGACGGGCAACCGCATCACCTGCCGCGACTGGTTTCAGCTGAGCCTGAAGGAAGGCCTGACCGTCTTCCGCGATCAGGAGTTTTCGCAAGATCTCTGCGCTGAAGCCTCGGCCCGTGCCGTCAAGCGCATTGAAGACGTGCGCGTGCTGCGCACCGCCCAGTTCCCCGAAGACGCCGGCCCGATGGCGCACCCGGTGCGGCCCGACAGCTACATCGAGATCAGCAACTTCTACACCGTCACCATTTACGAAAAAGGTGCCGAAGTCGTCCGCATGATGCAGACCCTGGTCGGCAGAGCGGGCTTCGAGAAGGGCATGACGCTCTACTTCGAGCGTCACGACGGGCAGGCCGTGACCTGCGACGATTTTGCGCAGGCGATTGCCGACGCCAACCCCGGCTCGCCGCTCGCCACGCTGCTGCCGCAGTTCAAGCGCTGGTACAGCCAGGCCGGCACACCACGCGTGCAGGCGCATGGCGTGTACGGCGCGGCTGCGCGCACCTACACGCTCACGCTCAGCCAGAGCTGCGCGCCCACGCCAGGCCAGGCCGACAAACAGCCGTTTGTGATTCCGGTGGGCGTGGGCCTGCTGGGCGCCGATGGCCGCGACCTGCCCCTGCAGCAGCAAGGCCACAGCGAAGTCATCACCGGCACGCAGACGCTGGTGCTCACTGACACCAGCCAGAGCTTCACCTTTGTCAGCATCGACAGCGAGCCTGTGCCGTCCATCCTGCGCGGTTTCAGCGCGCCGGTGGTGTTGTCGTTTGACTATTCCGACGCACAGTTGCTGCACCTGCTGGCCCACGACAGCGACCCTTTCAACCGCTGGGAAGCTGGCCAGCGCCTGGCCGTGAACCGCGCGATTGCGGCCATCCGCTCGCTTACGGCCAACGCATCGGCTCCCACCACCCACCTGCTGGACGAGGCCTACCTGGGCGCAATGCGCCAGGTGCTCAACCACCCCACGCTCGACGCCGCTTTCAAGGAGCTGGTGCTCACGCTGCCGTCTGAAACCTATCTGGCCGAGCAGCTCGACGTGGTGGACCCGCAGCAAATCCATGTGGTACGCGAAGCCATGCGCCAGCAACTGGCCACCGCACTGCAGCCGGATTGGGCAGCCGCCTACGCCGCCTGCGAGAACACCGGCGCCTACACGCCAGACCCGACATCCTCAGGCCGCCGCGCACTGGCCGGCATGGCGCTCACACACCTGTGCCTCGCCGCCAATGCAAGTGGCGACGCAGTGTGGCCCGGCAAAACCCTGCAGCGCTTCAAGGACGCCGCCAACATGACGGACCGCTTCAACGCGCTGGCTGCGCTGGTGTCCAGCGGCCACCCGTTGGCAGCCGAAGCGCTGACGCGTTTTCACGCCATGTTCAAGGACGAAGCCCTGGTCATCGACAAGTGGTTTGCCCTGCAGGCGGGCTCGCCAGACCGCAGCGGCAACATCCTGCCTGCCGTGAAGCAGCTGATGAAGCACAGCGACTTCAGCCTGCGCAACCCCAACCGCGCCCGCAGTGTGATCAGCACCTACTGCCATGCCAACCCGGCCGGCTTTCACCGTGCCGACGCCGCAGGCTATGTGTTCTGGAGCGAGCGCGTGATCGAGCTGGACGCCATCAACCCGCAAGTGGCGGCACGCCTGGCCCGCGCACTGGACCGCTGGAGCAAGCTGGCAGAGCCGTACCGCAGCGCCGCCCGCGAAGCGATTGCCCGCGTCGCCGCCCGGCCTGATCTGAGCAAGGACACGCAGGAAGTCGTGACCAGAGCCTTAGGCAACTGAGCCACCACGCCCAGATCGCATCTCAACAAGGATTCCGCCATGTCCCAGAAAATCTCCCTCACCCGCTACCTGGTCGAGCAGCAGCGGTCTGACGGCCACATCCCGCCCGAACTGCGCCTGCTGCTGGAAGTGGTGGCCCGCGCCTGCAAGAGCATCAGCCAGGCCGTGAACAAGGGCGCCCTCGGCGGCGTGCTGGGCACCGCCGGCAGCGAGAACGTGCAGGGCGAGGTGCAGAAAAAGCTCGACATCATCGCCAACGAGGTGCTGATCGAGGCCAACGAATGGGGCGGCCACCTGGCAGCCATGGCCTCGGAAGAGATGGACAGCATTTATCTGGTGCCCAACCGCTACCCCCAGGGCGAGTACCTGCTGCTGTTCGACCCGCTCGACGGCTCCAGCAACATCGATGTGAACGTGAGCATCGGCACCATCTTCAGCGTGCTCAAGAAGCCCGATGGCGATGCCGGCGTGGAAGAGTCCGACTTCCTGCAGCCCGGCAGCAAACAGGTGGCTGCAGGCTACTGCGTGTACGGCCCGCAAACCACGCTGGTGCTGACGGTGGGCGACGGCGTGGCCATGTTCACGCTGGACCGCGAACAGGGCTCTTTCGTGCTGATCGAAGAGAACGTGCGCGTGCCCGAAGACACCAAAGAGTTCGCCATCAACATGAGCAACATGCGCCACTGGGACGTGCCCGTGAAGCGCTACATCGACGAATGCCTGCAGGGCAAAGAGGGCCCGCGCGGCAAGGACTTCAACATGCGCTGGATCGCCTCCATGGTGGCCGACGTGCACCGCATCCTGACCCGCGGCGGCATCTTCATGTACCCCTGGGACAAGCGTGAACCCGAAAAGGCCGGCAAGCTGCGGCTGATGTACGAAGCCAACCCCATGAGCTGGCTCATCGAGCAGGCCGGCGGCGCCGCCACCAATGGCAAGCAGCGCATTCTGGACCTTCAGCCCACCAAGCTGCACGAGCGCGTCAGCGTCATCCTGGGCAGCAAGAACGAGGTCGAGCGCGTGACCGCCTACCACGCCGCAAAGAATTAGCCGGATATAATCACAGGCTGTACTGAAAAATAACGCCGGTGTAGCTCAGTCGGTAGAGCAGCTCATTCGTAATGAGAAGGTCGGGTGTTCGATTCATCTCTCCGGCACCAAATGAAAGCCCCCTAGCTGTCATGGTTAGGGGGCTTTTTCATGTAACTAACGCGTAGCCCAATTTTATTGGGAGCCTTTAGTGGTGTTTCCTTCTGGTTGCGGGTGGTTGAAAAGATTATCAAGGTTATCGACCTTAAAGCCCAAGCTAGCAGCAGTACGGTAGTAAAGACCCGTGGTTACGACGTCAACCGCCCTATAGATCCCTTGTTTTGAACTCCCGTCGCCAGAACCAACTTGCGGCAGCGGAACACCTGTTAGTTGAATGACCAGATCAACATAAGCGTCGGTTTTCTCAGCCATGGCTTTAGGCTGCGACTCATGCGACAACATATTGCGCAGCTTATTGAGATCGGCAATAGCCTTCCAAACAAGATCGTCTGGACGCATGTGCGTGCTGCTCGCACGTGCCACAGCAAGAAGTTGCAAAAAGGTTAGGCGAGCACCTTCAAGCGCTTGATGGTGGGGTAGGGTTCTGGCTAAGTAAGCACGAAGCAACTCCTCAAATAGGAGGTGCGCCTTCAAAACTGAATAAGTTGAATCACCTGCGATGGGAGTTATCGCATTAATGTAATTAGTCAAGTTATTCACGGCCATGGCTTGTTGTTTCCCTTCTGTCGTATTACCTACGGATGGCGGAACGATTGCATCAGTGGATCTAACCGGCACGCAGCAGGCTACAGTCCCTCGGGTGCCACGTGGGCATTACGCTCCAACATGGTTTGGATTTTCCACCGGCCTAGGCGCCCTGTAGCTCGTGAGTCGGTGTTCCAGCCTCTCAATGCCACGTCACAAATGTATGCCGCAACTCGTGCCAACGGAAGTCGTGAATACTTGCCCTGTGTAATGCATTGCGCCATGCTTTGATATTGACTTGGGCGATTGGATTTCCCGCGTAGGTCAAAACATGCAGCGGGTGTTCGACCTGCCTTTGCTCAAA
>CALSAU010000224.1:0-4567 GCA_943372985.1 Polaromonas sp. YR568
CAATGCGACGCTGGTCGAGACGCTGACTGCCATGGAGGCGATCAAGTCCCACGGTGCCGAGAGCCAGATGCAGTCCAAGCTGGAAGACACCGCGGCTTTCCTCGCACGGGTCAGTGCCCAGTTGCGTCTGCTGTCCTCTTCGGTGGTCAATGGTGTGACCACGCTGCAGCAGCTGATCAATATGGCCATGATCGTCGGCGGCGTGTACCTGATCAACGCGGGCATGCTCACCATGGGCGGCCTGATTGCCTGCACCATGCTGGCCACCCGTGCCATGGCGCCGCTGGGTCAGATCGTCGCCTTGCTGATGCAGTACCACAATGCGCGCACGGCCCTGGCATCGCTGGAAGTGACGATGAACAAGCCCGGCGAACGCACCGCCGAGGCCAATTTTGTCCATCGCCCCGACCTGCAGGGCGAGATCGTCTTTGACAACGTCCATTTCAGCTACCCGGGCCGCACGCAGGAAGCACTGCGCGGAATTTCCTTCCGCATCAAGCCGGGCGAGAACGTGGTGGTGATTGGCCGCGTGGGCTCGGGCAAGACCACCATCCAGCGGATGATTCTTGGCCTCTACGTGCCGACCCAGGGCAGTGTTTCCATTGACGGCATTGACCTGCGCCAGCTGGACCCGGCCGATCTGCGGCGCAACATTGGCTACGTGGAGCAGGACGCCATGCTGTTTTACGGCACGCTGCGTGACAACATTGCGATTGCGGCACCGTACGCTGACGACGGCGCCATTCTCGCGGCGGCTGAAGTCGGCGGGCTGATCGAGTTCGCGAATGCCCATCCCCAGGGTTTTGACATGATCATCGGCGAGCGCGGCGAGTCCCTGTCTGGCGGTCAGCGTCAGGGGGTGGCGATTGCCCGTGCGGCACTGCTGGAGCCGCCCATCCTGTTGCTGGATGAGCCCACCGGGTCGATGGACTTCTCGTCCGAGGCCCAGTTCAAGGAGCGTCTGCGGGTGTTCGGCAGACACAAGACCACGATTGTGGTGACACACCGCAACACCCTTCTTGACCTCGCAGACCGCATCATCGTGATCGACGAAGGCCGGGTGGTGGCGGATGGTCCGCACGATCAGGTCATGGAAGCACTCAAGGCAGGAAGAGTAGGTAAAGCGTCATGAAGCCACGTTGGATCGGTTGGGCCCGTCCGGTGGTCAGGTTGCTGGAAGCCATCAGGGGCAAGGTGCAGCCCACGGTGGATCGCACGCTGGTGTCGTGGGATCAGGACCCCGGCAAGCTCGATGCGGGCTTCAGCAGCGATGCCGACCGCGTCATGCTGGACCAGGAGCCGCTGCGCGCGCGCATGCTGCTGAATGCCTTCGGCATCATCCTGGTGCTGGCCGTCGCGTGGGCTTCACTGGCGGAAATCGATGAAATCACCAAAGGCGAGGGCAAGGTCATCCCGTCCAAGCAGCTGCAGGTGCTGCAGAGCCTGGACGGCGGCGCCGTGTCTGAAATTCTGGTCAATGAAGGCCAGGTGGTGGAAGCCGGACAGGTGTTGCTGAACATCGACACCACACGGTTTGACTCGTCCCTCAAGGAAAACCGCGTTGGCTACCTCGCGCTGCTGGGCAAGACGGCCCGCCTGCGTGCACTGGCTGAGGGCGTGCCCTTTGTTCCCCCGCCAGAAGCCGTGACCGAAGCACCCAAAGTGGTGGAAGAGGAGCGACGCGCTTACGAGGCGAGCGTGTCAACGCTCAACGCACAGCTGGCCATTGCCCAGCAGCAGCTGGCCCAACGCCAGCAAGAGCTGCTGGAGGTCAAGGCCAGGCGCGAGCAGGCGGCCCAGGCCTATCAGCTGACCACGCGTGAACTGGGTTACACCCGCCCACTTCTGAAAGACGGCGCAGTGTCCGAAGTGGAACTGCTGCGACTTGAGCGCGATGCGGGGCGTTATCTGGGCGACCGGGAGATGGCGTCTGCGCAGATCGCCCGGACGCAGTCGGCAATTGCCGAGGCTTCACGCAAGGTGCAAGAGCTGGAGCTCAACTTCAGGAGCGAGGCCCGCAAGGAGCTGTCTGAAACGCTGGCCAAGCTCAACGTCAGCTCGGCGGGCGGGGTGGGCCTGGCAGACAAGGTTGAAAAATCGTCGCTCAAGTCCCCGGTCCGCGGGACGGTCAAGCGCCTGCTGGTCAACACGGTGGGTGGTGTGGTGCAGCCCGGCCGCGACATCATCGAGATCGTTCCACTGGAAGAGAACCTGCTGGTGGAAGCCAAGGTCATGCCCAAGGACATCGCCTTCCTGCGCCCGGGTGACCGCGCCATCGTGAAGTTCACCGCGTACGACTTTTCGATCTACGGTGGCCTGGAAGCGCGGCTGGAAGTGATCGGCGCCGACTCCGTCACGGACGAACGCGGCAACACCTTCTACAACGTGCGGGTGCGTACCGAGAAATCGAAACTGGGCGAAGGTCTGCCCATCATCCCGGGCATGGTGGCGGAAGTCGACATCGTGACGGGCAAGAAGAGCATCCTCTCCTACCTCCTTAAACCCGTGCTCAGAGCCAAGCAGGCCGCGTTCACCGAGCGCTAGGGAACGGCCTCATGGTGAGTGAAGGGTCGTCGCACCTGTTCCTGTGCCGTGATGGTCAGATGCTGCCCCGCTGGAGCGAGGCGTTTGAAGGCGCCAAGGCGTCGAAACCGGGGACCTTGCGCTCCAAAAAAGGAAAAAGCACGGTCGGGCTGCTCTGGTTGCGTCTGGAGCAGGATGTGTCAGCGGCCGAGCAGGTGGCCGGTGTGGTGCTCCGGTTCGGGGTGCTGCCCTGCATCGTCATGAGCGACATCCCGCAGGACGAGGAGGCGATGGCTGTGTTTTCCGCCGGCGCGCGCGGCTATTGCAACACCCATGCAGATCCGAAGCTGCTCAGGCAGATTGCCGGCGTGGTGCTGCAAGGCGGGCTCTGGATCGGCGAATCGCTGATGCAACGGCTGATTGGCGCAACCGCCCGCCTTGCCCGTGCCGCGCCGTTGACGGAAGCCAGTCTTTCGACGGGACTTTCTGGCGACCTTTCCCCCGCTGCCGCTGCCCCACCTGCTGTTCCTGCGTGGCAGGAGAAACTGACCGACCGCGAGCGGGAGGTGGCCCAGACGCTCGCGTCCGGGGCCAGCAACAAGGAAATCGCCCGCCTGTTGGGCATCACGGACCGGACAGTCAAAGCGCATGTGGGCGCCATCCTGGAAAAGCTCCAGGTTCGCGACCGGCTGCAGCTGTCATTGGTCATCAACGGCGGCGCCAGAGTGGCCGGCCGATCAGACGGCTGAGTCTCGGGGGTTTAAGGGTTTACCCTGATTCATTCATGACTTGTCTGTGGCGTTTTCAGGGCGGTTGAGCCGGGTCAGACAGGGCCGTTCTAGTACCTCGGTACAGTGTCGCGACAGGCCCCAAGGGGGTAGGATGTTTCCATATGTAATCGTTACGTCTGGAAGTTGTCATGGCCACGTCCGTCCCTGTTGTTGGTAGCGTCACCCGGGTAGAGGGTTTTGTTTTTGCGTTGGGCAGTGACGGGCAGCGGCGTCAACTCAAGAGCGGAGATCCGGTTCTCGAAGGCGAGGTCATTGTCACCGGCCCCGGCGGGCGTGCCGGACTGACCTTCGAGCAGGGGGGCAACGTCGTTCTCGGCCCTGGCGAAACGGTCACCCTGGATGCTTCTGTGACCGGCAGCGTTCTTGCTGACACCACAGATGCCGCCCTGGCCCCTGAAGCCGGGGAGTTCGCAGCACTGCTGCAGGCCCTTGCCCGAGGCAGCAGCCTCGATAGCCTGTTCGCCGCGCCCGCTGCGGGGACAAGCGGAGACGGGGGTGTTCTGGTCTCGTCGCCTGTTGTTGCGCTTGATGGCAACACCCTGGTTGAAATCATCCGCACCCTGGAGACCGTAGCACCGCTGAGTTACCAGTACCGGGATCCGTTCACGTCAGTCGACACGCTGTTCAATGCCGCCACAGTTGGCCCCACGACCCAGAGCGGACTGGTGGCCGCTGACTCGGAGGAGTTCGGTCAGCTGCAGGATGACTTTTCCCGACTCACCAACCTCGCTTCTACCAGTACGGTAACTGTCACAGCGGCACCTGCACCTGCACCTGCACCTGCACCTGCACCTGCACCGGCGCCGGCGCCAGATACGACCGCTCCGACGATCACCAGTTCTGGTACTGCTGCTGCGATTAACGAGAACGCCGGGGCTGGCCTGGCCGTATATACCGCTACTTCCACGGACTCAGTTGGGTACGTCTCTGGCAGCACCAGCTACAGCCTCTCGGGCACCGACGCCGGCCTGTTCAGCATCAACGCCTCCACCGGCGTGGTGACGCTGCTGGCAAATCCTGACTACGAGAGTAAACCCAGCTACAACTTTGCAGTGGTGGCCACCGATGCCGCCAGCAATTCCAGTAGTCAGACGGTCACGCTGGCTGTTGTAAATGTTAACGACGCGCCGACGGCGACCAACCTGTCGGCGGCCGAGAGCTACACGGAAGACACGCCACTGAACCTGACCGACATCGTGGCCAGCGATGTGGACACAGCGAGCCTGACGGTGACGCTGACGCTGTCGGACACG
>CALSAU010000225.1:0-4552 GCA_943372985.1 Polaromonas sp. YR568
AGAGTGTCGCCGGGTCGCACGGCGTAGTAGCCGGGCTTGCCTGCATTCTCGAAACCAGGGAGCTGCTTCACATTGCCGGTGTCCACCGCGCCCGCACCCTGCCGGGGCATGCCTGTGCCACGGTCTTCCACGGGTGCCATGCTGCCACGCGCCCCACATCCAGCCAGCAGCGCTGCAGCGAGCAAGGCCGCGCCGAAACCACTCCAGCGGTTGAGGCTGGAATATGTCGCGCGTTCACCGCCCGCAGACTGGCGCGCATGGAAAACAGGGGAGAAGCTGCAAGGCAGTACCGTTTGATTCATGGGTGCTTTCGACTTCCATCTGGGTGGTGGGGAAAAGCCCGCAAAAACACGGGCGCTGCAGTCGTCTTCTTGGGGTGGCGCAGGGCGAACGCGCACCGCAGCAGGGACCGACTCAGCCGATGCCCGATTTTAAGGGCACAAAGTGAACAGCCTCCAGCAAAGTCTGGCGAATGCCCTCGGGTGTCTTGTCGACCACCACCAGGGCCTGCTTGCCGGTGGCCGCCTGCAGCGGTGCCACCAGACGCCCGCCGATGGCGAGTTGCTCGATCCACGCAGGTGGAATCGCCTCTCCACCGGCTGCAGCAATGATGGCCGCGTAGGGCGCGCCCTTGGCATAGCCCACCATGCCGTCACCAAACAGAAGATGCACATTCGGCAGCCTCAGTGTGCGCAGGTTTTCGCGCGCCTTGTCATGCAGTCCGCGCAGCCGCTCGATGCTGTAAACCTCGGTCCACAGATGGCTGAGCAACGCCGCCTGATAGCCGCAACCGGTGCCGATTTCCAGCACCCGCCCCAGCTTGCCCGAGCCCCCCGCTGGCAGGCCGGCGCGCAAAAGCTCCAGCATGCGGGCCACCACATTGGGCTTGGAGATGGTCTGGCCCAGACCGATGGGCAGGCTGGTGTCTTCGTAAGCCTGGTTGACCAGCGCGGTGTCGACAAAGCGGTGCCGCTCGACCGCACCCATGGCGGCCAGCACGCGGGCATCGGCCACGCCCTGCGCCGCCAGTTTCTGCACCATACGTGCCCGCACGGCCTGGGAATCCAGCCCTACGCCGCCGGGCGTCACCGGGAGAGAAGGCTTGTTCAGAGGCTTGGCTGCGACCACCGGCGCCACCTGCGCCCTTCCCGCCAACGGCTTTGTCGCTGATGGCATGCCCGTCGAGGGGTTCAGCCGCACCGGGAATCCGGGGCGATTGGTCCCGGTGGCCTTCACAGGGGCGGGCACAGCAGGCGGTTTGGAAACAGGTTTCATCGGGGCGCGGTTCAGGCGTGCGCCGATGTGAGCCGTGCCGCCGTCTCGGTCCAGTACGGCAGACGCTCGTGGTCGGTCAGGTCCACATGCAGCGGGGTGATCGACACAAAGCCCTGCGACGTGGCGTGGAAATCAGTGCCGTCACCTGCCTCCTTGGCAGGGCCGGCGCCGCCGATCCAGTACATGGTCTCGCCGCGCGGGCTGGTCTGGGTGATCACGCGTTCTGCCGCATGTCGACGGCCAAGCCGCGCCACCTTCACACCCTTGATCTGGTCATCCGGCAGGTTAGGAATGTTGACGTTCAGCAGCCAGGGCGCCAGCGTCGGTTGTGCGCCATGGGCCACGGCTTCCAGCGAGGGCATCAGTTGCTGCACCAGCTCGCGGGCCCGTTGTGCAGCGACGTCGATGTGGGCCCAGCCCTTTTCCGTCTGCGAGAACGCAATCGCCGGAATGCCGAACAGATAGCCCTCCATGGCCGCGCCCACGGTGCCGGAGTAAATCGTGTCGTCGCCCATGTTGGCGCCATTGTTGATGCCGGACACCACCAGATCGGGCCGGTAACCCAGCAGCCCGGTGAGCGCAATGTGCACGCAGTCGGCCGGCGTGCCATTGATGTAGCGAAAGCCGTTGGCGGCGGTGTGCACGTACATCGGCGAATGCAGCGTCAGCGCATTTGATTTGGCACTGTTGTTCTGCTCGGGCGCCACCACTTCCACATCGGCGAGGGTTTTGAGCGCTTCATACAGAGCGATGATGCCGCTGGCCTGGTAACCGTCGTCGTTGCAGATGAGAATTTTCATCGCCCCATTTTACGGTCGCCGCCGCGACAGACTTCCCTGCAAGGGCAAGTGACTGAGGCTTGGCCATGCCTATGATGTGACGCATCCTTTCGAATCCTTTTGAGCTTGAGATCACGGAGACACCCCATGCATGCCTGGATTTGTGACAACCCGACCGGCGTTGATGCCCTGACCTGGAAAGAAATGCCCACGCCCGAGCCCAAGGCCGGCGAGGTGCTGGTGCAGATCCAGGCCGCGAGCCTGAACTTCCCCGATCTGCTGATCGTGCAGAACAAATACCAGATGAAGCCGCCGCTGCCCTTTGTGCCCGGCTCTGAATACGCGGGGGTGGTGCAGGCAATCGGTGATGGCGTGAAGCATCTGAAAGTTGGCCAGGGCGTGGCCTGCCTCTCTGGCACCGGAGGCTTTGGCACCCACACCCTGGCGCCTGCCGCCCTGTGCATGCCGCTGCCACCCGGGTTCCCGCCTGTGGACGCGGCGGCCTTCATCATGATTTACGCCACCTCCTGGCATGCGCTGATGGACCGCGCCCAGCTCAAGGCGGGCGAAACCGTGCTGGTGCTCGGCGCTGCAGGCGGCGTGGGCACCGCTACCATCCAGATCGCCAAGGCGGCTGGCGCCCGCGTCATCGCGGCGGCCTCGACCGACGAGAAATGCGCACTGTGCCAATCGATTGGTGCAGACGTCACCATCAACTACAGCAGTAGCAACCTGCGCGACGAGATCAAGGCGCTGACCGGCGGCCAAGGGCCAGATGTGATTTACGACCCGGTGGGCGGCGACTTCACCGAGCCGGCCTTCCGCTCCATCGCCTGGCGCGGCCGCTATCTGGTGGTGGGCTTTGCCTCGGGGCCGATTCCGGCGCTGCCGCTGAACCTGCCATTGCTCAAGGGCGCGTCCATCGTGGGCGTGTTCTGGGGCGACTTCGCCAAGCGCGAGCCAGAGGCCAACGCGGCGATGATGCGCGAACTGGCCACCTGGTATGCACAGGGGAAGATCAAGCCGGTGATTGACCGGACCATGCCGATGGCCGATCTCAAGGCCGCCTATGCCCACATGGGCTCGCGCGGCGTCAAGGGCAAGCTGGTGATGGTGAACTGAGAACTGAGATCAGCCGCTCTGGGCTCTCTGGAATTGATTACTTGCGGTTGACCGGTTGCAGGCGCTTGTGAATGCGCCGGGTCGCCGTCCAAGCCACCCACAACACCAGCGGGACTGACGCGCCCGCAGCCATTTCAGGGTTGATGGGAAAGCCGGCCGCGTTCAGCGCCTTGCCACCGTACAGCAACAGGCTGACCACGTAGTAAGAGATGGCCGCAATCGACAGGCCTTCCACCGTGGTCTGCAGCTGGAGTTGCAGTTCCTGGCCGCGCGTGAGTTTTTCAAGCAGCTGCTGGTTTTGCACCTCGGTGGCGATGTCGACCCGCGTACGCAGCAGCGCACTGGTGCGCGCCACACGCTCAGAGAGCGATGTGAGGCGCTGCGCCGTGGCGGCAACCGTGGCAATCGCGGGCGACAACCGGCGCTGCATGAACTCACCCATGGTCTGCGTGCCGGGAATCGCGCGTTCGCGCAGCTCCGTGATGCGCTGCGAGACCAGCTCGTTGTACGCGCGCGTGGCCGAAAACCGGTAGACATGCTCGGCGGTGGCGCGCTCCACCCGGGCGGCCAGTGAGACCAGTGTGTCCAGCAGTTCCTGGTCGGACGCAGCCTTGTTCTCCAGGTTGGCCATGATGTCGGCCAGCGCCTTTTCGGACTGCGACAGCATGGGCCCGAGTTGCTTGGCCACCGGCAGGCCCCGCAAAGCCATCAGGCGATAGGTTTCCAGTTCCAGCACGCGCTGCGAGACGCGCCCCGCACGGGTGTCCAACGTGTCCGGCGGTGCCACCACCAGAATGCGCTCAAAGCCGTCGGGCCGCAGCAGGAAGTCACTCACCGCCCAGGAATGACCGTTTCGCCCGAGCACCGATGCAGTAGACGGGGTGTTGCCCAGCCACGCGCGGGCCGCCGACAGGGTCTGCTCGGGGGTTTGCAGATCACCCGGCACCATGCCCATCAGGATCGCCGCGATGGTTTTCCCGGGAATCTCGCGCAGCCACTGCAGATTGATCAGCAGGCCCTGCAGCAGGTCGGGGTTGACGGCACCCAGCATCGCACCTTCGGGCAAGGGCTGCACGATGGAGTAACGCGTGAACTCGGTGTGACGCTCCCATTTCATCGTGTAGTGGTCGAGCCGCAAACGCAGGAAGTTCAGCGCGAGGTCGTCCGTCGTCAGCGCCTCCTGGCCGGGCAGGCGGCGCAGGTGCCTGCATTCGTCCTCACGGCTGACGCCCTCGTTGAGCACCGCGACGTAGACCACCAGCGCAGGCAGGTGAATCCGGGCGGTGGGCCGGGCATGCACCTCGTTGTGCAGCGTGTGCCGATCAATGTCGTCGGGCGGCAGGCAGGATGACAGCGCATCGGTACGGCCGGGCGTG
>CALSAU010000226.1:0-4545 GCA_943372985.1 Polaromonas sp. YR568
GATGCGCAGCGCCCCGGCTGACACCTGCTCCACGTCCCGTGCGAACTGGGCGATGTTCTGGGTGTGAAACGACTCGGCGCGGTAGCCGGTGGCCAGTTTCCAGCTGGTCTGGGCATGCGTAACCGGTACCGCCGCAAGCGACACAAAAGACGCGAGTGCGGTAATCAACAGGTGCTTCATGGTGAACTCCTTGCAGAAGGCGTGAAGCGGCTGACAGCTGACTCAACCCTGCATCTGGCGTGGCAGCCACAGAACCACGTCGGGGAAAAAGTAGGTCGCGATCACGGCCGCGATCATGAGGAAGAACAGCGGCATGGCGGTGCGTGCGATCCAGGTCACCTCGCGCTTGGTGAGGCCCTGCAACACGAACAGGTTGAAGCCGACCGGCGGCGTGATCTGCGCCATCTCGACCACCAGAACGATGAAGATACCGAACCAGATCAGGTCAAAGCCTGCAGCCTCCACCGTGGGCAGCAGCACCGCAATGGTCAGCACCACCATGGAGATGCCATCGAGAAAGCAGCCCAGAATGATGAAGAAAACGATCAGCAGCAGCATGAGCGCGAAGGGCGACAGCTGCAGCGCACCGATGAACTCGGCCAGGTGCCGCGGCAGGCCGATGAAGCCCATGGCCAGCGTGAGAAAGGCGGCGCCTGCGAGGATGAGGCCAATCATGCAGTAGACGCGGCAGGCCGCCACCAGCCCCTCTCTGAAACGCGCCCAGTTCAGTGAGCCTTCGATCTTCGCCAGCACGAGGGCACCCGCCACCCCGAGCGCAGCAGCTTCTGTGGCCGTGGCGATCCCACTGTAGATGCCGCCCAGCACCACCACAATCAGCGACACCACGGGAATCAGATGACGTGAGGCGTGAATCTTTTGCCCGAAGCTCATGGCGGCATCGGCGGCGGGCACCTTGTCCTTGTTGAATAGGGCCCAAACCATGATGTAGCCCATGAACAAGGCGGCCAGCAGCAGCCCGGGAATCACGCCCGCCAGAAACAGCTTGGCAATCGATACATTCGCTGCCACCCCGTAAACGATCATGATGATCGAGGGTGGAATCAAGAGGCCCAGCGTGCCCGCCCCTGCAAGGGTGCCGATGGAGATGTCGTCCGGATAGCCGCGTTTCTTGAGCTCGGGCAGGGTGATCTTGCCTATGGTGGCGCAGGTGGCGGCGCTGGAGCCGGAGATGGCCGCGAAGATGGTGCAGCCCACCACGTTGGTGTGCAGCAAGCGCCCGGGCAGGCGATTGAGCCAGGGGGCGAGGCCCTTGAACATGTCTTCTGACAGCTTGCTGCGAAACAGGATTTCCCCCATCCACAGAAACAGTGGCAAGGCGGTCAGCGTCCAGCTGGAGGTGGAGCCCCAGATGGTCAGCATCATGCTGTCGCCCACCGGCCGGCTGGTGAACAGCTCCATGCCAATCAGCGCCACCGCCAGCAGCGACAGGCCTATCCACAGCCCCGAGCCCAGCACTGCAAACAACAGCACGATCAGGGCAAATGCAATCACGACGTCCATGGTGGTGTCCTGTTCTTATTCGACGTGGGAGGCTTCGGCAGAAGCGGCGATGAAGCTGCTACCGCGCCAGCGCTCGACAAGCGCATGGCCAAACGACAGCGCAAAGCCGATGCAGCCCAGCGCCATGCTGATCTGTGGAATCCACAGCGGCGAGGCATCTGCAGCTGGCGAGATGTCGTGCGTCGTGTACGACACCCAGACCAGCCGCAGGGCGTACCAGGCGATGTAGAGCGACAGGCTGAACGCCACGGCCAGACACCACCACTCCAGCGCACCGCGCAGCCGTGCAGGTACGCGGTCCAGCAGCAAGGTCACGCGGATGTGATCGCCATGCTTGAGCGTGGCGGGCAGCGCGAGGAACAGCGCCGCGGCAATCGCATAGCCCGCGTAGGCGTCCAGCCCACCGATGTCCCACTGCACTTCACGGGCGATCACCCCGAGCAGGACGGTGCCAAAGGCGGCCACCATGGCCACACACGACAGCGCCATCAGCAGTTTGTAGAAATTGAGGGCGAGTTTGGCCACCGTACGCTCCTGGTTCGGAAAAAAGAGGGAGAAGGAAACTGGCGGGAAGCAGAGAGGGAAGGCAAAGGGCGCTTCCCGCCGGGGGAGGCCGCTTACGGCTTGCGGTAAGCGTCGATCACGGCCTGGCCTTCGGCACCAGCCGTCTTGAGCCATTCGGCGGTCATGGTGTCACCAATGTCGGCCAGGGTTTTCTTGATGGCATCCGACGGTGCAGCAATGGTCATGCCCTTGGCGCCCAGTTCCTTGATGTACTCGCCATCCAGCTTCTCACTGGTGGCCCAGCCGCGTGCTTCGGCGGCCGCGGCGGCCTTGAGCACCGCCTCCTGGGTGGGCTTGTCGAGCGCGTCAAACGCCTTCTGGTTCACCACGGTGGCGTTGCGTGGCAGCCAGGCACTGACGGGGTAGAAGTACTTCACCTGCTCATGCAGCTTGCTTTCCACACCGCTGGCGCTCGACGTCAGAAAGTTCTGCACGCCACCGGTGGCCAGCGCCTGGCCCAACTCAGCCAGCTGGATGGTCACCGGTTGCGCTTTCAGCAGCTGCGCGATGCGTGTGGTGGCCGGGTTGTAGGCACGCATCTTGGTGCCCGCAAAGTCGGCTGGCGTGTTGACCGGCTTGAGTGAGTACAGCGACTGGCCGGGCCATGGCACGGTGAACAGCAACTTCATGCCCTGAGACGCAAGCAGTTTGTCCTGCGCCGGTTTGGCCGCCTGGTACAGACGTCTGGCGTCGCTGTAGCTGGTGGCGAGAAACGGGATCGAGTCCACGCCGAAAAGCGGATTCTCGTTCGCAGCACCCGAGAGGATGAATTCGGCCGATGGCACCTGGCCGGTCTGCACCGCTCGCTTGATCTCGTTGGCCTTGTAGAGGGAGCCGCCCGGGTGCAGCGTGATCTTGAGTTTGCCGCCAGTGAGCTGATCCACCTCGGTGGCGAACTGCTGCACGTTCTGGGTCTGGAAGCTGTTGGCGCTGTAGCCGGTGGGCAAGTCCCACTTGACGGGCGTCTGTGCCTGGGCGGCACCTGCGCAGGCAACGACCACTCCAAAAATAAATGACTTCATGAATGACTCCTTGGTGGAAGGGAAAAAATCAGGAACTGGCAAGTTCATGGTTGAGCAGGTCCGTGATCAGCATGGCCCCGGGGGCATGTGTGATGCAGAACGCGGGTCGGGCCTGCATCAGCGCCGCTTGCGGCGTCACGCCGCAGGCCCAGAACACAGGTACTTCATCGGGCAGCACCTCGACCGCATCGCCGTAGTCAGGCGAGCCGATGTCTTTGATGCCAATCAGCGCCGGGTCGCCGATGTGAACCGGCGCACCATGCACATTCGGGAAGCGGGAGGTGATCTGCACGGCGCGTATCGCGGCAGCCGCCTTCATGGGGCGCATCGAGACCACCATCGGCCCGCCATAGATACCGGCTGACTCGGTGGCAATGCCCGTACGGTACATCGCCACGTTCTTGCCCTGGTCAATATGCCGCAGGGGCACGCCGGCCTCCATCAGGGCCTGCTCGAACGAGAACGAACAGCCAATCACGAAGGTGACGAGATCGTCACGCCAGAGCGCTGTGATGTCTGTGGGCTCATCAACCACCGCACCGTGGTCCCATACGCGGTAGCGCGGCAGGTCGGTGCGGATGTCGATGTCATGACCGAGGGTGGGTAGCGCCGTCTCTCCTGCATTGGAGACGGCCAGCACCGGGCAGGCCTTGGGGTTGCGCTGGCAGTAGAGCAGGAAGTCGCCCGCATCCGACGACGGAAGAATCACCACATTGCCCTGCACATGCTGGCTGGCCAGACCGCTGGTGTGGCGGGTCCAGCGCCCCTGCCGGATCACCTGGCGAACATGCGCGGCGCGAGTGATGTCGCCACCCATGAAAGCCGTTTCGGCAGATGCTGTTTCAGTCTGAAGGCTCACCGGAAATTCCCCTGCTTCGTATGTCACCGTGATGACGATGGGCGAATTGTGGGAGCGACTCCAGCCGTCGGCAAATTCAAAATATTTCGCTTACATCATCGATTTTTTCGATGTTACGGGTTTACCCGAAATGGCTTTTGCAGGCCGCCGTTTTGGTGCATGGCCCTGCTGCTGCGCGAACTTCATGGCCGAGCGAACCACCGTCTCCACCGTCTTGGTGGCGGGGTCTGTGCGGTAGCTGGCATGAATGGGCAGGGACTGCAGTTTCACGTCGCACGACAGGGGGCGAAGCGGTGCAAATCCGGTGAGCCGCTCCACCGCAGCGCGCGGCAGCAGCGCGACGCCAAAGCCGCCCTGCACCAGCTGCACCATGGCCGAAATCGACGAGATCGCATGCACCTTTTTGGGTTCCATCTGGTGTTGGCGAAACAGATCCAGCAGGGTCACATGTGGCTGCGAGCCTTTCTGGAAAGTCAGCAGTTCCATGCTGGCCAGCTCGGAAAGTTTGTAACTGCGTTTGGTGTGAAGCTCTGGATGCCCGACAAACACCATGTCCATGGTCGGAAGCGCCTGGTTGCG
>CALSAU010000227.1:0-4536 GCA_943372985.1 Polaromonas sp. YR568
TCCGAAAAATTCGATCAGATGGCGGCATTCCAGAACTTTGTGATCATGCCGATGACGTTTCTGAGCGGTGTGTTCTATTCCATTCATTCCCTGCCGCCGTTCTGGCAGACTGTGAGCCACCTGAATCCGTTTTTCTACATGATCGATGGATTCCGCTACGGCTTTTTCGGCGTCAGCGATGTGTCGCCCTGGCTCAGCCTGGGCATTGTGTTGACCGCATTGCTCGCAGTGAGCGCGATCGCCGTGAACATGCTGCGCACCGGCTACAAAATCAGGCACTAATCCATGACCAGCGAAGAACTTCAAACCATCATCACGGCTGGCCTGCCGTGCCAGCACATCGAGCTGTCGGGCGACGGCCGCCACTGGTACGCCACCATCGTCTCCAGCGCATTCGAGGGCAAGCGCCTGATCCAGCGTCACCAGAGCGTTTACGCCACGCTGGGCGGCAGAATACAAAGCGATGAGGTGCATGCCTTGTCGATGAAAACCTACACGCCTGCCGAGTGGGCAGCCAACGCAGCCAGCTGACGCGGCAGAACAGACACCATGGACAAACTACTCATCCGGGGCGGCAAGTCGCTCGCAGGCACCGTCGATATTTCGGGCGCCAAGAACGCAGCCCTGCCGGAGCTGTGCGCGGCTCTGCTCACCGCCGAGCCTGTGACGCTGGAGAACGTTCCGCGCCTACAGGACGTGGCGACCATGCTCAAGCTGATCCGTAACATGGGCGTGACCGCAGAGCGCAGCGAAGCCGCTTCCGGCACGGTGACGCTGAATGCGGCCAACCTGAGCTCGCCGGAAGCGCCTTACGAACTGGTCAAGACCATGCGTGCGTCTGTGTTGGCGCTGGGCCCGTTGCTCGCGCGCTTTGGTGAGGCTACGGTGTCTTTACCGGGCGGGTGCGCCATCGGCTCGCGGCCGGTGGACCAGCACATCAAGGGCCTGCAGGCCATGGGTGCGGAGATCGTGGTCGAGCACGGGTACATGATTGCCAAGCTGCCGGCTGGCCGCAAGCGCCTGAAGGGCACCAGTCTCACGACCGACATGGTCACCGTCACCGGAACCGAAAACTTCCTGATGGCCGCCAGCCTTGCCGAGGGCGAAACCATTCTGGAAAACGCAGCGCAGGAGCCTGAAATCGGCGATCTGGCCGAGATGCTCATCAAGATGGGCGCGAAGATTGAAGGCCATGGCACCCGGCGCATTCGCATTCAGGGGGCGAAGCGCCTGCACGGCTGCACGCACCGCGTGGTGGCCGACCGCATCGAAACCGGCACCTTTCTGTGCGCCGTCGCGGCCACGGGCGGCGATGTGGTTCTGCGCCACGGCCGGGCCGACCACCTCGACGCGGTCATCGACAAGTTGCGTGAAGCCGGCGCGGTGGTGACGGCCGGCGACGGCTTCATCCGCGTGCAGGCGCAGGGGCGACTGAAGGCGCAGTCCTTCCGGACAACCGAGTACCCGGGCTTTCCGACCGACATGCAGGCCCAGTTCATGGCGCTCAACGCGATTGCGCAAGGGCCGAGCAAGGTGACGGAAACCATTTTTGAAAACCGTTTCATGCACGTCAATGAAATGGTCCGGCTGGGTGCCAAAATCCAGATCGAAGGCAAAGTGGCGGTGATGGAAGGTGTGGAAAAGCTCTCAGGCGCCACCGTGATGGCGACCGACCTGCGCGCGTCTGCCAGCCTGGTGATTGCCGGTCTGGTGGCCGAAGGCGAAACGCTGGTGGACCGCATCTACCACCTGGACCGTGGCTACGACCAGATGGAAGCCAAGCTGCGCGGCATTGGCGCTGACATCGAACGCATCAAATCATGATCACACTTGCTTTGTCCAAAGGACGCATCTTTGACGATGTGCTGCCGCTGCTGCGTTCCGCCGGCATTGAGGTGCTGGACGACCCGGACAAGTCCCGCAAGCTGATCCTTCGCACCAATCAGCCGGAGCTGCGCGTCGTCCTCGTCCGCGCCACCGATGTGCCGACCTATGTGCAGTACGGCGGCGCCGATCTTGGCGTCGTCGGCAAAGACACCTTGCTTGAATCCGGCAGCCAGGGCCTGTATCAGCCGCTCGATTTGCAGATCGCCAAATGCCGGATTAGCGTGGCAGTGCGTGACGGCTTTGATTACGCCGCTGCCGTGCGCCAGGGTTCGCGCCTGCGTGTTGCTACCAAGTATGTGGCGATTGCGCGCGAGTTTTTTGCAACCAAGGGCGTGCATGTGGACCTGATCAAGCTCTACGGCAGCATGGAGCTGGCGCCGCTGACGGGGCTGGCCGATGCCATCGTGGACCTGGTCTCTACCGGCAGCACGCTCAAGGCCAACCAGCTGGTGGAAGTCGAGCGCATCATGGACATCAGCTCGCATCTGGTGGTGAACCAGACGGCGCTGAAGCTCAAGCAGGCGCCGATTCGCGCGCTCATTGATGCTTTTGCCAAGGCTTCCCAACCCGCGTCACTTCCTTCCTGATCAACCCGACGGCACGATTTCATGAACCTCACGGCTGCCCCCGTCCGACTCTCCACTGCGAAGCCTGGCTTCGATGCCGAGTTCCAGGCGCGCCTGCACTGGTCGGCAGACACCGATGCGGCGATCGAGCAGCGCGTGGCCGACATCCTGTCCGACGTCCAGAAGCGTGGCGATGCCGCTGTGCTGGAATACACCGCGCGTTTTGATGATCTGCAAGCCGACTCGATGTCGTCGCTGGAGTTGACCCAGGCGGAGCTCAAGGTGGCCTTCGACGCCATTCCCGCCGCGCAGCGCAGCGCGCTGGAGGCGGCCGCACGCCGCGTGCGCAGCTACCACGAAGCCCAGCGCAAGGCCAACGGCGAGAGCTGGAGTTACCGTGACGAAGACGGCACGCTGCTCGGTCAGAAGGTCACGCCGTTGGATCGCGTCGGTATCTACGTGCCGGGCGGCAAGGCGGCCTATCCGTCGTCGGTGCTGATGAACGCCATTCCTGCCCACGTCGCCGGTGTCGGGGAAATCATCATGGTTGTACCCACGCCGAAGGGCGAGAAAAACGCACTGGTGCTGGCAGCGGCCTATGTCGCAG
Organism: Polaromonas sp. YR568; assembly: GCA_943372985.1. Taxonomy (GTDB): domain Bacteria; phylum Pseudomonadota; class Gammaproteobacteria; order Burkholderiales; family Burkholderiaceae_C; genus Polaromonas. The sequence continues at coordinate 3,061 of CALSAU010000227.1, forward strand.
GCGTCACCCGCGCCTTCACCATCGGCGGCGCGCAGGCGGTTGCCGCGCTGGCCTACGGCACCGCCACGGTGCCCAAGGTGGACAAGATCACTGGGCCAGGCAATGCCTATGTGGCCAGCGCCAAGAAACGGGTTTTTGGCATGGTCGGCATCGACATGATCGCCGGCCCGAGTGAGATTCTGGTGCTCGCCGACGGCAGCACGCCAGCCGACTGGGTGGCGATGGATCTCTTCAGCCAGGCCGAACATGACGAGCTCGCGCAAAGCATTCTGCTGTGCCCCGACGCTGCCTACATCGACCAGGTGCAGGTCGCGATAGATCGCCTGCTTCCCACCATGCCGCGCGCAGACATCATCGCCAAATCCCTGACGGGGCGCGGCGCGTTGATCCACACCCGCAGCATGGAAGAAGCCTGCGAGATCAGCAACCGCATCGCGCCCGAGCATCTCGAGGTGTCGAGCCAGGACCCGCACCGCTGGGAGCCACTGCTCAAACATGCCGGTGCGATTTTTCTGGGCGCCTACACCAGCGAAAGCCTGGGCGACTACTGCGCCGGTCCCAACCATGTGCTGCCGACCAGCGGTACCGCGCGCTTTTCCAGCCCGCTGGGCGTGTACGACTTCCAGAAGCGCTCCAGCCTGATCGAGGTGAGTGAGGCCGGCGCTCAGGTGCTGGGCACGGTCGCCGCAGAGCTGGCCTATGGCGAGGGGCTGCAAGCGCATGCGCGGGCGGCCGAGATGCGTCTGAAAACAGTGCCACCGATGCGCAAGCCGTGATGACCATGCCCAAAACCTTCAACACCGCCCCGCTGAGTCCACAGTTGAAAAAGCGCATTCGCCCGGATGTGCAGGCCATGCACGCCTACGCCGTTCAAGATTCGACCGGCATGATAAAGCTGGACGCGATGGAGAACCCGCACCGCTTGCCACCAGCGCTGCAGGCCCACCTCGGCCAGCGCCTCGGCGTCTTGGCGCTAAACCGCTATCCGGACGGCCGCGTCAATGACCTGCGCGAAGCGCTCGCGGCCTACGCGCAGATGCCCGAGGGCTATGCGCTGATGCTGGGCAATGGCTCCGACGAGCTGATTTCCTTGCTGGCCATGGTGTGCGATGTGCCCGGCGCCACTGTGCTGTCACCCGAACCCGGTTTTGTGATGTACGCCATGAGCGCGAAACTGCAGGGGCTGAAGTTTGTCGGCGTGCCGCTGACTGCAGACTTCGAACTCGACGAAGCTGCGATGCTGGCCGCTGTGGCCGAGCACAAGCCAGCGATTACCTATCTGGCCTATCCCAACAACCCGACCGCCAACCTGTGGGACGACGCGGTGATCGAAAAAATCATCGTGGCGGTGGGCGAGCAGGGCGGTTTGGTGGTGATGGATGAGGCCTACCAACCGTTTTCCAGCAAGAGCTACATTGATCGCATCACCCGCCACAGCCATGTGCTTCTGATGCGCACCCTGAGCAAGTTCGGCCT